>CASFML010000119.1 GCA_949295795.1 uncultured Gammaproteobacteria bacterium
ATTTGTGTTTGGTGTTTAACCGCTCCATCATAATTACAGGTAATGGTACCCGCACCAATATTAACATTTTTACCTATATTTGCGTCACCGATATAACTTAAATGATTAATTTTCGTTTGTTGTTCTATATGACTTTTTTTAACTTCTACGAAATTTCCTACGTGAACATTATTTTTGAGAACCGATCCAGGCCGAATACGTGCAAAGGGACCGATAATACAATCATCCCCAATTACTGCGCCTTCAATTAAGCAATAAGGCTTAATTTCAACATTTCTCCCAACTTTCACATCTTTTAAGATGGTATGCGACCCTATTGAACTATTCGCTCCGATAGTATTTTCGCCTTCTAAAATAACATCTATGTCAATAATCACATCTTTTTCGACTGCAAGCTGTCCACGTAAATCAAATCGATTTGGATCGCGTAATGTAACCCCAGCTAACATCAATTTTTCAGCAGCTTGATGCTGAAAATAACGTTCAAGCTTTGCGAGCTGTATACGATCATTGACGCCTTGCATTTCGCCATCAATATCTGAAGATATCGTTACTATTTCTATCTTCTCATCCACAGCCATTGTAATAATATCCGTTAAATAATATTCACCTTGAGCATTAGTTTTTTTTATTTTAGGTAACCAATGCTTTAATAATTTTACCGGCACATAAAAAATGCCACTATTAACTTCCTGTATTTTTCTTTGCTCAATACTTGCATCTTTTTCTTCAATTATTTGAATAACTTTTCCCTGTTGATCCCGTAAAATTCGCCCTAAACCAAAAGGTTGTTGAGTAGTTAATGTAATCAAACCTAGTTGATGTGCTTTTGTAGCATTAATTAATTTTTTTAATGTTGCTAAACTTACTAATGGAGTATCTCCTAATAAAATAAGTATATGATTTTCAGCTTGATCAATCTTTGGAATAGCTTGAGCGACTGCATGACCAGTACCTAATAATTCGGTTTGCTTTACCCAATTAACTGCTAAATGATTTAAACATTTGGGAACTTGACCACCTCCATTTCCATAAACTACATATACTTCATGAGGTTGTAAATCTTTTACTGTTTCAACGATATATTGTAATAAAGGTTTACCTGCTAACTTATGCAATACTTTAGGTAAAGTAGAGTGCATCCGTTTTCCATGACCTGCAGCTAAAATGATAACATCAAGTAATTTCATATTTTCAAAACTAACCCATTCAAAACTTCAGTTTTTGCTAGATATTACTCGCGCTTTAAATTCTTACGAATTGTTAAAGTTAAATTCTACCGGTAAGTTTTTTCTTTAATTTAGATATCACTTGTAATTGAGCAACTGCTTGCGCTAATTCTGCTGTTGCCTTTGCGTAATCAATATCTGATTGTTTATCACTTAATATTCTTTCTGCATGCTCCTTTGCTTCCAAAGCAGCCATCTCATCTAAGTCAGAAGCTCGTATAGCCGTATCCGCAAGTATACTAACAAGTTGCGGTTGAACTTCTAAAATACCACCAGAAATATACAGAATTTCATCTTCACCATTAGATTTTACAATTCGCACGGGTCCTGGCTTTAATGCTGTTAATAGTTGAGTGTGTCCCGGATAAATACCCAGCTCACCTAATAAGCCTGTAACGATTATATGCGTAGCATCCCCTGAAAAAATCGCTTTTTCTGCACTAACAATTTCAATCTGCATGGTTTTAGTCATGACACTTCTCTAATACTATAAAGCTTTTGCTTTAGTAGCGACCTCATCTATATTTCCGACCATATAAAATGCCTGTTCAGGTAACTCATCAAACTCACCCTTTAAAATAGCCTTAAAACCACGAATGGTTTCCTTTAGACTGACATATTTACCAGGAGATCCTGTGAATATCTCGGCAACAAAAAAAGGCTGTGATAAAAACCGTTGGATTTTTCTGGCACGCATAACTGTTAATTTATCTTGCTCTGATAATTCATCCATACCTAAAATAGCAATAATATCCTTCAATTCTTTATAACGCTGTAAAGTTTTTTGCACCGAACGCGCTACATCATAATGTTCTTGACCCACAATTAAAGGATCTAATTGGCGACTGTTAGAATCTAAAGGATCAATTGCCGGGTAAATACCCAGCTCAGCAATTTGACGGGATAATACAACTGTAGCATCTAAATGTGCAAAAGTTGTTGCCGGCGAAGGATCGGTAAGGTCATCTGCTGGAACATAAACAGCTTGGATAGAAGTAATAGAACCCGTTTTAGTTGAAGTAATACGTTCTTGCAATGCACCCATTTCCGCGGCCAAAGTAGGTTGATACCCCACAGCGGAAGGCATACGGCCTAATAATGCAGATACTTCGACACCTGCTAATGTATAACGATAGATATTATCGATAAATAACAATACATCTCGACCTTCATCACGAAAATATTCAGCTACTGTCAAACCTGTTAAAGCGACGCGTAAACGATTACCAGGTGGCTCATTCATTTGTCCGTAGACTAACGATACTTTATCTAAAACATTAGATTCTTTCATCTCATGATAAAAGTCATTACCTTCTCTTGTCCGCTCACCAACACCCGCAAATACTGAATAACCGCTATGCTCAATTGCAATATTACGTATTAATTCCATCATATTAACGGTCTTGCCTACTCCAGCACCGCCAAATAAACCCACTTTTCCACCTTTAGCAAAGGGGCAAAGTAAATCAATAACCTTAATCCCAGTTTCTAATAATTGCTCATTAGCAGCTTGTTCCGCAAAACTAGGTGGTTTACGATGAATAGGTAAACGAATTTGCGCATTGATTGGACCCGCCTCATCAATAGGCTTTCCTAATACATCCATTATTCTACCCAAAGTTTGTTTGCCTACAGGTACACTAATAGGGGCTTCGGTATTAGTTACTTTTGTTCCTCGCTGTAAACCGTCACTAGTCCCCATCGCAATAGTCCGCACAATACCATCACCTAACTGTTGCTGAACTTCTAACACTAAATCATGACCATGAACTGTCAAAGCATCATAGATTTTCGGAACCACTTCTCTTGGAAATTCAACGTCGACAACTGCACCGATAATTTCGACTATATGTCCGATAGGGTTGATTGGCTTCATAACGTTACTCTTCATTATTTATTTCATATAAGGTTAAATCTAAACGGCTTCAGCACCAGCTACTATTTCAGCTAATTCTTTGGTAATCGCCGCCTGGCGGGCTTTATTATAGGCTAATTGTAAATCACTTATTAATTCACCGGCATTATCCGTCGCATTTTTCATAGCTACCATCCTAGCCGCTTGTTCACACGCAGTATTTTCAACAACACTTTGATATACTTGTGATTCAATATATCGCGTTAATACTAATTCTAACAAAGGTTTTGCATCAGGCTCATAAAGGTAATCCCAGCGATAATTAAGTTCTGATTTTTCAGAAGGCATTACTGGCAATAACGGCAAAGCCTGTGCTTTTTGCGTCATTGTATTAATAAATTCATTATAGAAAATGGTTACACTATCCAACTCACCTTGCTTATAAGCATCTAATAACACCTTAATAACTCCAATTAGATCTTGCAATTGAGGAGCATCTCCTAAATGATTGGCATGTGCGAGCATATGGCCACCCACTCGCTTAAAAAAAGCCTCGCCTTTCCCACCTATAATAGCCAAATCGACATCTATTCCCTGAGATTGGCATGTCCGAAATTGCTGCAAAACTAACTTTAGTAAATTAGTATTCAGCCCCCCACATAATCCTTTATCAGTAGTAATAACTAGGAAGCCAGCTCGTTTTATCTCTCTCACCTGTAAATAAGGGTGCTGATATTCCGCGTGACTGCTTGCAACATGATAAATTAAATCTAACATTTTGTGGGTATAAGGTCGCGAAAGTGACATACGCTCCTGAGCCCTTCGCATTTTACTAGCCGCAACCATTTCCATTGCTCGCGTTATTTTTTGGGTACCTTTAATACTAGCAATCTTTCCGCGTATCTCTTGCGCAAAACTCATTGTCTATCACCAAGTTTGTGTGGCTTTAAAAGCGGTAATTGCTTCTTTTAACCCGCTGGCTATTTCCTCGTTATAATCACCTTTTTGGTTAATTCTTTCTAAACATGCTTCCTGCTCCAAGTGCATATACGCTAATAACCCTTCAGCAAATCCAACGATTTTAGTTAGTTCAAGGTCATCTAAATAACCTTTATCGGTAGCAAACAATAACACCGCCATTTCTGCAACACTTAAAGGCGCATATTGTTTTTGTTTTAAAATTTCAGTAACACGTTGACCTCTCTCTAGCTGCTTACGTGTTGCTTCATCTAAATCTGACATAAATTGAGAGAAGGCTGCAAGTTCGCGATATTGAGCTAAACTTAATCGAACACCACCGCCTAATTTCTTTATAATCTTTGTTTGGGCCGCAGAGCCGACTCGAGAAACCGATAAACCTGCATTAATGGCTGGACGTATACCTGCATTAAACAAATCCGTTTCTAAAAAAATTTGACCATCAGTAATTGAAATAACGTTCGTAGGAACAAAAGCAGATACATCTCCTGCTTGAGTTTCGATAATGGGTAACGCAGTTAACGAACCTGTTTTTCCCTTTATACGTCCATTACTCGCCTTTTCAACAAACGCTTCATTAACTCTTGCAGCACGTTCAAGTAAACGCGAATGTAAATAAAATATATCTCCTGGATAAGCTTCTCGGCCAGGTGGACGTCTCAATAATAAAGATATTTGTCGATATGCCCAAGCTTGTTTCGTTAAATCATCATAGATGATAAGGGCATCTTCACCTAGATCACGAAAATATTCGCCCATTGCACAACCAGCATAAGGCGCAATAAATTGTAATGCTGCAGAATCAGCCGCACTCGCTGATACTATAATGGTATGTTTTAAGGCATCTTGTTCTTCCAACTTCCGCACTACAGCTGCAATAGACGAAGCCTTTTGGCCTATTGCGACATAAATACATTTTACGCCGGTGTCTTTTTGGTTAATAATTGCATCGATGGCGATCGCTGTTTTCCCAGTTTGTCTATCGCCAATTATCAATTCGCGCTGACCACGCCCAATAGGTACCATACTATCGATAGCTAATATACCTGTTTGTAATGGTTGAGAAACACTTTGACGCCAAATAACGCCCGGCGCAACTTGCTCTATAGGCGCATTTTTTTCAGTCTCTATAGAACCTCGGCCATCGATGGGATGTCCTAATGCATTAACAACACGACCTAGTAAGGCTTCGCCCACTGGAACCTCAAGAATTCGCCCAGTACATTTAACTGTTTGACCTTCACTTAATTGTTCATAATCACCTAAAACAACTGCACCGACCGAATCCCGTTCCAGATTTAAAGCTAAACCATAACATTGGGGTGAAAACTCTACCATTTCTCCCAACATGACATCATTCAAACCATAGATACGCACAATCCCATCGCGAAGACTGACAATACTTCCTTCTGTACGCGTTTCTGCAGAAACATCAAATTTCTGGATACGTTCTTTGATTAATTCATTTATTTCAGATGTGCTTAATTGTTGCATTTGATATACTGCCTCTTAATTCACTAATGTCGCACGTAAACGTTCTAATTTTCCACGCACAGAATCATCGATTACTAAATCTCCGATACGAACGATGAGTCCACCTAATAGATCCTCATTAACATGATGATCTAATTTTATGTGACCTTGGAAACGCTTTGATAGCACTTTCTCTAAAGATTGCTCTTCTATTTTAGTTAAAGGCACTGCAGAAATAGCATGTGCCGTAATTTCCTTGGCTTGCGCGGCTTTATAACGCTCAAATAAGTATTCAACCTCTGGAAGTATTAATAAACGTTGGTTAACTGCCATTAGTTTCAGAAAATTCTTTCCAAATGAAAATATCACCGGTTTACAAAGTTCTAGCAAACACTCATACGCCACCCTTTTATCAATGCAGGGATTTTTTAGTAAATTTTGCATCGATTTCTTTTTAATAATTTTTGCAGCCTCTTTTAATAAGGTAGACCAAGCATCCATATTTTTTTTATCCAATGCACTAGCAAATGCTGCTCGCGCATAAGGTCTAGCGACGGATAAAAAATGTGTCATTAAATTTCTTCCAATGATTGTTTAACTAGAGCATGTTGGGCTACGCTATCCAGTGACTGAGCCAAAATTTTCTCAGTTGTCGTAATAACTAAATTAGCTACTTCTGCACGGATTTTTTGCTGCGCAGCTTGCCATTCTTGTTGAATATCGGCTCGGGCTATAGCTAATAAACGTTCATTTTCTATTCGTATTTGCTGCTTGGACTCTTCAGCCAACTGATTGGCTCGCTTATTAGCCTGTTCAATTATTTCAGCCGCTTGTTGTTTGGCTTTCTGCAATTGCTCATCTACTTTTAACTGCGCTAACTCTAAGGCTTGTTGACCTCGCTCAGCGGCAGCTAAACCATCAGCAATACGCTGCTCTCGCTCTTTCATTACTTTTAGTATGGGAGGCCATACAAATTTCATGGTAAACCACACGAAAACAGAAAATGTAATTAACTGGCCTAATAAGGTAATATTAATTTCCACGACGATTTCTCAAATTTATTAGACTCTTCGCACTTGAATCTTTGTCTGCGTTGCAACCCGACTCGCAATCCTCAGGTATCGTGAATATACTACGGGTCTTCATTATGCGAGCCACTACTATCAAAAAATCCATTGCTGTGAGCATGTCATTTAACTTTAACCCGTTACTGGTTTAGAAACTAGCTTTAACACTTCGCTTAAAAAAGGATTTTTAGCAAAAATTAAATACAGCCCCATTACAATTGAAATTGCGGCAAAAGCATCGACCAATCCCGCCATTAAAAACATTCGTAACATCAGCATAGGTGTTAATTCAGGTTGGCGCGCTACTCCTTCTAAGAATTTTCCACCTAAAATACCAAAACCTATTGCGGTCCCTAATGCGGCTAATCCTACTAATAAAGCCGCAGCAATGGCCGTTAAGCCTTGTACATTAGCAACTACTTGCGCAACTTCTACCATTTTTATATCCTCTCTTTTATTAATAAATAATTAATGTGTTTGTTCTTGGCCATGTGTCTCATGTGCCATACTTAAATAAACTATAGTAAGCATCATAAAGATAAATGCTTGAATCGCAATAATTAATATATGAAACACCGCCCAAACGCCGCCAAAAGTCCACTGTAGCCACCATGGTAATAATGCCACTAAAATAAAAATTAATTCACCAGCGAATAAGTTTCCAAATAACCGTAACGACAATGATATCGGCCGCACGAGTTCTTCTAATAAGCGAAAAATAATATTGATGGGGAAGAGATAAGGACCAAATGGTGCAACCAGCATTTCTTTACCAAGCCCCTTCACACCTTTAATTTTCAGGTTATAGTAAATGATTAAAATAAAGACCGCAATTGACATGCCGAATGTTGTATTAGGGTCAGCGGTCGGGACCGATCGAAAGTGACTTACGCCAAATAATGATAAAACTGTCGGCAATAGATCGACTGGCAGTAAATCCATAAAATTCATTAAAAAAACCCAAACAAAAATTGTCAATGCTAAAGGGGCAATCAATCGACTAGCACCATGAAAAGACTCTTTTACCGTTTTATCTACAAATTCAACGAGAATCTCGACAAAATTTTGTATTTTACCTGGAGCGCCACTACTAACTGTTGCAGCCACCCAGCGAAATAAAATTAAAAATCCTATACCCAATACAGCAGACAGCAAAAAAGTATCGAGATTTAAATTCCAAAAGCTTCCTTCGGTAGAGAAATTTAAGGTTTTCAGGTTAAAGTTGAGATGCTCTAGGTGATGTTGTACGTAATTTGCTGAGGTTTGTTCACCATTCATAATGAGCCTTCCATGTTTTTAATTATTAGCAATAACCAAAATACAAGCTGTGAGACCAAATAAGCCAGCAATAAGATGGGTATATTTACTGATAATAATTTAATCGCCACTACGAAAAAAATTCCACTAAGAAATAATTTTATTAATTCTGCTCGATAAAAAATATTGAGCAATTCTCTTCCTGATATCTGTCCTAGATGACGCATTATTTTTACCACAAAATAACAGTTAGGAAGTAACCAAAAAGCAACACCCAAAGCTAGGGATCTAATAAGCCGCTCGTCCTGACAAAAATTCCTTAGAAAGACTACTATCCCAAGGGCAGTAAATGCCATGAGACTGGCCTGACACATTCTTTGAATTACCTTGCCAGGTAACCGGGCAAGCCTATTAAAAGTCATTCTAAGCCCCTACCTATAAAATGTCGGACAGTATAATAAGCACAACCCTTTTATGCAATGCTAATAAAGAAAGAATTTTGTGGCTTTTTCTCAGTTCGATTTGGTTTCATCCATGCTAATTAAAAATTCTGAGTATTTAATTGGAAATATTAAACTTATCGGAATTTGAGGTA
>CASFML010000120.1 GCA_949295795.1 uncultured Gammaproteobacteria bacterium
AATGACCTTGTTCAAAAACTTCTTGGGCACTATTCAGTATCGTTGCACCCGCTTCTTGGTAATCTTTATCTGAAAGATCAACGTCATTCCCTGCATTCGTTTCAATGAATACTCGGTGGCCATGATCAATCAATTCACGAACAATAGATGGGACAATAGCCACTCGATATTCATTATTCTTAATTTCTTTAGGAACGCCAATATGCATATTAACTCCACATTAAAGAGGTTGTCAGGTATGTACACTTTCCTTGTGTCAATCTACCCATTGCATAACCGGTGCACACAACAGGACTACACTTGGACCCTCACAAAATACACTTGTTTTTTAAAAAGTCCATATAGCGTGTTTTTTTTATAAAATTTTTTATAAAAAGTGAAAATGCTGATTAAAATGGAGGCAGCTATTTATCATTAATGTTATTTACCATTAAATGGTATAAATGTTTTTTTTCCTCTTCATTTAAGCCGGATTGTTTTCCTTGTTGGAATAGCTTATCGATTTGTTTTTCTGCAACTGATTTTTTTAAATGCTTAAGTAAATCATGAAATTCAGCTTGCACCCCCGCTTCGGGAATAGCGAGCGGTGCATTGATCAATTGCTTGAGAATTTTATGACGCGATTCATCTTCCCGCCAATATTCTAATAACATCGCGCTGTTGAGTTCTGGATTTTTCTTGAGTAGTAAAAATAATTGAACTAAAAAATCACTGCCAGATAACTTTAATCCGCTTAAAACCTGGCATTGATCTTCGGAAAGGGATTTAACGATTGAGGGAAATTGTACTAATAGGGTAACTGCCAAACGCATCGGTGAAGAACGATTGACCTTTTTTGGCTTAGAGAGTTGCTTTTGCATCGTTTTTGTTGGGTGGCTTTCAATACTTGTCACCTTTTTTAAGGTCACCACATCCATATTGACTAATGCGGCTAATTGTTCAAATAGTTTATGCTGGATAACTCCCACTGCTACCTTTTCAATAAGTGGAACCGCACGTTTTGCTAATCGGGCTTTCCCTTCTAGTTGATTGATATCCACTTGCGTTAACAAATAACTAAATAAAAATTCACCTAAGGGTTGTGCTTGTTGCAAGCGAGTCATAAATTCAGTGCGACCTTTTTTTTGTAATAAAGAATCTGGATCTTCATTATTGGGTAATAATAGAAATCGCAATATATAACCATCTGTTAATAATTCTAAACTTTGTTCAAGTACACGCCAAGCCGCCTTTTTTCCAGCAATATCACCATCAAAGCAAAAGATTATTTCCTGTGTATAACTCATTAGTCGACTAATTTGCTCTCGACTGGTGGCTGTTCCTAAGGTGGCCACCGCAAAAGGAAGATCGGCTTGAAACAAGGCTAATACATCCATGTAACCTTCAACGACTAGAATTCGTTCAAGCTGACGATTTGCCTGAAATGTTTCATAAAGGCCATAAAGTTCTTTACCTTTATGAAAAAGTACGGTTTCAGGCGAGTTCAAATACTTAGGTTCCTGTGGTGTTAAGACACGACCGCCGAAGCCGATGACGCGTCCTCTTCTATCACGTATTGGAAATAAAATTCGATCCCGAAAACGATCATAATAGGTTTGGCCTTCGGCTTTTTTAATGATTAAACCTGCTGCAAATAAATTTTCAGTTTGTTTATTAAAGGTTTTCAGCAATGTATCCCAAGCATCCGGCGCATAACCTAAATTAAATTTCTTGGCTATCTCGCCCGATAATCCGCGTTGTTTTAAATAATTAATAGCAAACGTATTGGTTCGTAATTCTTTGGCATAGAATTGTGCTGCTTCTTCTAGCAAACCATAAAGATTAGAAGAAGTCTTATACTCTTGATGTTTTGCTTGTTGCGGAACTTCCATACCCATTTGTTCCGCCAATGAATTCACTGCTTCAACAAAGTTTAGTTTTTCATATTCCATTAAGAAACTGAGTGCATTTCCACCAACCGAGCAGCCAAAACAATAGTAAAACTGTTTTTCAGGAGTAACGGTAAAGGACGGTGTTTTTTCGGCATGAAAGGGACAACAGGCAATA
>CASFML010000121.1 GCA_949295795.1 uncultured Gammaproteobacteria bacterium
CAACAAACACTTTTATGACACAAGCAGAAAGTTCCTATTATAAAATAGAAAACACACAAATTTTTGTGGCCAATTATACTATATAGATCCGGGTTAGAATCGTAGTCGGAGTTTGAGAAATGTTTTGAAATAGAGTGATTTTTTTATTACACAAAACTTTATAAGATAATAGTGCTTTTTTATTGAAGTTCTTTGACGCTTGGGAGTGTTTTTCCGATTGAAGCTAAGTCATATGATTTGTGGTTAGAGCTTAATTTCATAAAAATTCAATAAGATTTTTAGGGTAACTCTTCTGGTTTTTCTAAATTTTTGAGTAAAAAAAGTCCAATTTCCCTCTTTTTTGTAAGCAAAATAACTACAAAATTTTTATATTTTACTAGGACAAGAAAGCAATGATATCACTACTTTGTTACCTAACTTATTAAGTGGTAATATGGAGTTTATGACACAAGTTGATGTTCCTATCTACGACCCTGCCGAAAGTAAAAGTAAGAGGGATCGGCTTTATTTGACTCCTTCTGCGATTAAACATATTAAAAAGATCCTTGCTAAACAAGGCCATCAGAAATGTTTTCGTTTGAGTGTTAAGCGTGCTGGTTGTTCGGGTTTTACCTATGTAGTGGATTATGTAGATAGTTTCTATTCAGAAGATTTAAAATTTTCTATTGATAATGATTTAGATGTTTTTGTTGATCAGATGAGCTTTCCTATCCTAAGGGGAGTTTGTATCGATTATATACAAAATGGACTTAACGGAACGCTAAAATTCATTAATCCAAATCAAACGGCTGCCTGTGGATGTGGCGAAAGTTTTAGTATAGAGGAAAAATAGAGGATTAATTTCCTCACTTATGATATGTAAAATTATTACGATAAATAACAAATTGGGGTTACATGCACGTGCTTCCATGAAGTGGGTCAAGATCGCAAGGTGTTTTATTAGCCAAATTACACTCAAATGTAATGGTAAACAAGTAGATGGAAAAAGTATTTTAGAAGTAATGGGTCTAACAGCTCGACAAGGTAGTCCCGTTGAAGTTATCGTTCAAGGAGAAGATGAAGCTGCAGCTTTAACGGTGCTTGAAAAATTAGTTACAGACCGGTTTGGTGAGGAGGGGTGATAGCAACGCAGTACCGACTTATCTGGTGTCTTGCTGCAGCTTATTTTTTGTTTATCCCTTCGGGTTTTGCCAGAACACAAGCTAATAATGAGATTGTTCAGCAATTAATTTCTTTAAATCAATATTATCCACTCCAACGACGAATTGAAATTCAAAGTGCTGCCTTACTAAATACACCCTATTTAGAAGGAGCGCTGGGTGAAGGTATTAACGGTATATACGATCAAAATCCCTTATATCGTTTTGATTATTTTGATTGCGAAACTTATGTTGATACTGTCATGGCATTAGCATTAGCTAAGAACCTTCCAGATTTTAGAAATAAAATTAATCAAATTCGTTATAAAGATGGTAATGTAAACTTTACTCAGCGGAATCATTTTCCCAGTGCTGATTGGATTCCCAATAATAAAAGAAATGGATACATTCGTGAACTAAATTATTTAATTGCTGCAGAGAAAACTAAGGTTACCAGAACTCAAATCAATTTAAGAAATTGGTACCTCCATTTAACTGCACATAGGATTCAAATTCCTTATCTAAATCCACGTCAAAAAGAAATACGATTATTTCAATTAAAAGCTGAGGGTTCGTCATTGCTTGGAGAAAAAATTGTAAGTATTTCTTATATTCCGGTATTTGATTTGTTACAAAATCCAAGATTAAGACACAAAATTCCTAGTGGAAGCCTAATCTTTTTTGTTGGCCATGACTCTTATCTAAGTTCCCGAATAGGAACCCCAATGAATGTATTACACATGGGTTTTGCTATTTGGCATAACGGACAGCTTTATTGTCGAATGGCCTCATCAAAAGCAGGAAAAGTGTTAGATGTTTTTTTTCCAGATTATTTAAAAACCTATTTATCACTGGGTACTTTGGATGGTATAAGCGTATGGTCTATTACAGGCCAAGCATGAATTCTTTCCAATTTGAGTTTTTTCTCTGTCTCCTTTTAGCATCTTCAGATATCTTGAATTTTTGGTTGTTTCCAACATGGCAAGTCAAAATCCGATTGCAATGACTATAGATACCGACTATTAATTAATTGAA
>CASFML010000122.1 GCA_949295795.1 uncultured Gammaproteobacteria bacterium
ATAAATCTTATTCATCTCATGTACGCAGTGTTGATTTCCTGTTAAGGCTGCAATAGCGGCAAATTGGGCAATAGAATTAGGGTTGGATGTACTTTGTGATTGCATATTCGCCATGGCGTGTATGATTTCTACGGGTCCAGCGGCATAGCCAATTCGCCAGCCAGTCATCGCATAAGCTTTCGAGCAGCCATTTAGAACCAGCGTTCTCTCATACAACTCAGAACATACATTAAGAATATTTTTGAAAGGTTCTTTTCCCCAATAAATATGCTCATAAATGTCATCGGTGAGAATAAAGATAGAGGGGTGACGTAATAAAATTTCGGCCAGCGCTTTGAGCTCAGCTTCAGTATAGACCCTGCCGGTGGGATTAGAGGGGCTATTAATGATAAAAAGACGAGTTTTCTCATTAATGGCAGCTTCTAATTGTTCAGGTGAAATTTTTAGACCGCAGTCAAGTGAACTTGAAATAAAAACGGGTTTTGCTTCTGCTAATAAAGCCATATCGGGATAAGAAACCCAATATGGGGCAGGAATAATGACTTCATCTCCTGGATTTAATAAAGATTGCATTAAATTATAAATAGATTGTTTTGCGCCGCTAGAAACAATGACTTGATCTAAAGAATAATTCAGCTGGTTTTCCTGTTTAAACTTTTCAATCACTGCTTGTTTTAAGCGCGCGATACCGTCTACAGGGGTGTATTTGGTGTAGCCTTCATCTAAAGCTAAGCGAGCTGCTTGTTTAATGTGTTCAGGAGTATCGAAGTCCGGCTCGCCTACCGTTAGATTAATAATAGGTTTACCTGTGGCTTTAAGTCGATTAGCTGCCGCAGATAGACTTAATGTAGGTGAAGGTTTAATTTGCGAAACACGGTGTGATAGATTTATTTTCATAGATTAGGCCTACTTAAGCTAAACTGGTGCTGAGGGCCTTTATTATCCGCGAGAGATTAATAATAAAGCAAGTCTGCATCTTGATAGTTGAATTTCGACATAGACTATCAGAGGAAAATTAGATTTTATATGAGCGGATATTAAAACTTCATAGCGGGCTAATGCACTGCAAATCAAAGCATTTACTTACAGCAATTGGATTTTTGGCAATATGCCTAAAACTTTAGAATTAGTTTCAAATTTTAAACCCGCCGGTGATCAACCTATTGCGATCAAAGCCTTGATTCAGGGTGTGGAAGCGGGTTTAGCCTATCAAACCTTGTTAGGTGTCACAGGTTCGGGTAAGACCTTCAGTATTGCGCACGTTATCCAAAAAGTTCAGCGACCCGTTCTGATTTTGGCGCCTAATAAAACCTTAGCAGCGCAATTATATGGTGAGATGCGGAGTTTTTTCCCACATAATGCAGTGGAATATTTTGTTTCCTATTATGATTATTATCAACCTGAAGCTTACGTTCCTACCACCGATACCTATATAGAAAAAGATGCCGCGGTGAATGAGCATATCGAACAAATGCGTTTATCGGCTACAAAATCTCTGTTAGAACGTCGAGATGTGGTGATTGTTGCAACGGTATCGGCAATCTATGGTTTAGGTGATCCTAATACTTACATCGATATGATGTTGCATGTCCGTCGAGGGGATCAAATCGATCAACGTTTTATTCTGCGGCGATTAGCTGAACTGCAATATACACGTAATGACGCTGACTTTCGACGTGCTACTTATCGCGTGCGTGGTGATGTGATAGATGTTTATCCTGCGGAGTCTGCAGAAGAAGCGGTACGTATTGAATTGCTGGAGGATAGCATCGAGCAGCTTAGCTATTTTGATCCTTTAACGGGCGAATTATTGAGACGAGTACCGCGTCTAACCATTTACCCAAAAACACACTATGTGACACCACGAGATAAAATTTTAAATTCCGTTGAATTGATTAAAGCTGAATTAAAGGAACGATTGGCCCAGCTACAAACGGCTAATAAGTTAGTAGAGCTTCAACGTTTAGAGCAGCGTACTCGTTTTGATATCGAGATGTTATTAGAGCTAGGGTATTGTAATGGAATAGAAAATTATTCACGTTATTTATCAGGCCGCAATGCGGGTCAACCACCACCTACTTTATTAGATTATTTACCCAAAGATGCTTTGTTAGTCATAGATGAGTCTCATGTAACTGTTCCCCAGTTAGGTGCTATGTATAAAGGCGATCGTTCTCGAAAAGAAACACTCGTCGAGTATGGGTTTCGTTTACCGTCTGCTTTAGATAATCGGCCGTTACAATTCCAAGAGTTTTCTGATTTAGCCTTTCAGACTATTTATGTTTCTGCCACACCGAGTCATTATGAACTTGAACATTCGGGTGCCGTGGTAGAACAAGTTATTAGGCCTACCGGTTTAGTCGATCCGTTACTTGAAGTAAGACCCGTTGCAACGCAAGTTGATGATTTGCTTTCTGAGATTAATCGATGTGTGGCAAAAAACGAACGTGTCTTAGTCACTACGTTAACAAAACGTTTATCTGAAGATCTAACAGAATACCTTGCTGAACATGACGTAAAGGTTCGTTATCTGCATTCAGATATTGATACTGTGGAGCGCGTCGAAATTATCCGTGATTTGCGCTTAGGGAAATTTGATGTATTGGTTGGAATTAATTTACTACGCGAAGGACTCGATATGCCGGAGGTTGCACTCGTTGCAATTCTCGATGCGGATAAAGAAGGATTTTTACGTTCAGAACGTTCACTCATCCAAACAATAGGCCGTGCCGCTCGTCACATTGATGGCCGAGCAATTTTGTATGCAGATAGAGTCACCGGTTCGATGCAAAAAGCAATCGCTGAAACCGAGAGACGCCGTGCTAAGCAACTCACTTTTAATAAGAAACATCATATTACTCCAAAAGGCATAGCTAAGGCGGTGCATGATATACTTGAAGGAGCACGAACGGATATTTCAACAGATAAACAGCATTTACTTAAAGTGGCCGAAGAGCAAGCTTATTATTCAGCTTTTTCTCCGGAAGAACTCGCTAAAAAAATTAAACAAATGGAACGCGAAATGTTTAATTACGCAAAAAACCTGCAGTTTGAAGAAGCCGCTGAAGTACGCGATCAATTGAAAAAATTAAAAGAAAAAATAATGGGAATTGATTAATCAGTTGCGTCTCTAAATTAACAGTGTTATTTTCTTCCTCCACTTATTTTGATTAAATCTTTGTAACCTGTAGGCACGTAGCTCAGTGGTAGAGCACCACCTTGACATGGTGGTGGTCGGTGGTTCGATCCCACTCGTGCCTACCAAATTATTTTATAGCTATGCCTGTCATTACTTTACCGGATGCAACACAACGTACCCTCCCTACTGGTAGTACTGTTTTGCAAGTGGCGGAACAAATCGGTCCTGGTTTAGCAAAAGCCGCTATCGCTGCCGAAGTCGATGGACAACTTGTGGATTTATCTTATCCGATTGTTAAGGATATACGGTTACGGATATTAACAACACGCGATGCTGAAACTTTAGATATTATTCGTCATTCAACAGCCCATTTGCTGGCACATGCCGTCAAGCAATTATTTCCTACCGCGCAAGTGACAATTGGCCCGGTTATCGAAAATGGAT
>CASFML010000123.1 GCA_949295795.1 uncultured Gammaproteobacteria bacterium
GTATTAATTTATTAATAAGTTGGTAGTTACGGGGTTTCCGTAAACCAAACCACTGATCTATCTGTGGCATTTCACAGAAACCAAATTTATTAATAAATTGTAAAATGAAATCGCGTGGTTAATTTCACAAAGGATCGTCCTGATTATTCTTATAATAAAAAGTGGACCCCATTTTGCGAAAAGAAGCAAATTATTTAGAGGAAAATTTAATCTAAAACACAGAAGTTATCCACACGAGTGGATTCCTCAAAAAATCCAACGATTGTGGATAACTTCTACTCTTTAAGTTCTCATTATTTTGATCTTTTCCATTTTTAATTTCTATTCGATTTTCAACCAAATAGTTTGCCAATTTGCTTGCTGAACCGGATCTATCTGACTAACTGTGTTTGCATTGCTGATCTACTGTCATTATCTGGCGTATTCAATGTAGGAAGTGAGGTACTACGTGTATGGTTAAAAAACTGCGAAGCTGAATTCTCTGTTAGATATTTTTTAGCGTTACAGAAATGAACCATTCTATTACGGGTTGGATCACCTTCTCGGATCATGGGAGGTCCATTTTCTTCTTGCATCGTTAGATGATGTTTCGCTAAACATTCTTTCCAGTGAGCTATGCTGAAAAAATTTCTAACTTCATTGTTTTCATCTTCTGCACTAACCCCATTAACTGCATTAAATGCAGTATGTGCACCATGGGCCATAGTCATCGCATCTTTATCTAGCGTATTATCTGCATCATGATCGACTAACATAAAATGGCCATTTGGTCGTAATATACGTGATATGGAATTAAGAAACTGATCAAGTTGATCAGTTGGGAAGTGATGTAAGCCAACGTAACAAGTGATTACATCCGCGCTATTACTCTTAATGCTATTTAAATTGGGTTTATTATAATCCAGTGCAACAAAGTGATAATAAAATAACCGGAAACCTGATTGAAAAATGTCAAATATGGACTGTTTTTCGTGGACGACAATGATTTGGCCAGTTACTATAAACTCATTTTCAATATCTCCAATAAAGCGACCTGGATAACCGATTTCAATCAGACCATCTATCGATTCCACTCCATTTTTTTTCAGTAGTGCCTTTAACTGAGCCCCTAAATCCTTTTTAATACTCGCTAAAGCAGCTAAATCTTTGCTTAAAAGAACAAACCTGGATGGCATAATCTCAGGTAACCGATCCTGTAACTCACGATAAATCTCTTCAGGTTGATGACAGTAGCATAAAATATCTGCTAATAATGCATAAAATTTTGCAGCATCGACCCTTCGTAATATGTTTTCTAAAAAGAGACTAAATTTAGCTTTTAATGCCTCATCACTCATTATTTTCATAAGGTAATTGTTTGTATCACCGGAGCTTACCTTTAAGAAACGCTGGAAAAAGCCTGTGTTAAATATTTCATTACGATCTAATTCACTTTTAATCGCTTGGAATTCTTGATAGCGTGGATAAACCCGATAGAATTGGTCGTTGGTGGCAAAGGCTTGATAAGCTAAATAATAGCTTCCATTATACTTTATCACTAAATCGTAGGAATCTTTAACCCATTTTCTTGTTTTGCGTATTTCACTTGCTTGTAATGACTGATACCAACAAATAACCAGCGCATAGCGATCTTCAGGCGCATATGTTAATATTGATAGCTCATCTTTTTTCACAAAACGTAGAGTTGCATTCACTAATGCAACATCATTCTTCACTAATAATTCTTTAAATTCCTTTAAAAAATTCATTAACTGTTCTCCTGACACAAAATATTCCTGCAACCACTCACATTCACTGATTGAAGAACTGCGCATTGCATTTATAGGGGGTTGCATAACCTCATTAGTTGTTTTAACCGATCGCTTTACCGCTAAGCTATTAAGTTCATGACTTGAATAAAGTTTACGTACAGATGGAAACCATCGCGCAAGATTAAATAGGCTAGCATGATAGAACGTGCCATACGGCGGTTCAGGACGTAAGTTTTTTGTCTGAGTAGAGCTTTTGTTAGCTTCCTTTTCATAATTTACACTAAACCCTCCTTTGGTAAACCAATCACTAGGATCAATAGGAAGCCGATACAAATGCATATGTATGGCAGAGTTAGGTTGTACTTCTTTTATAAAATAGTTCACATAGTCTTCAAACGCTACAATCTTAGTCTGTTCTATGAGTTTTTCATTAGGAATTAATTGTAATTTTACCTTAACTATGACACCGAGCAAACCAAAACCACCTACAATCGCACGAAAATATGGAGAATCCTTATCTAATTTCAACTTTTCTCCTTGAGGGGTAATGAGAGTTATAGAAATTACGGTGTTGTTTATAGTTCCTGCTCTGTGATTCCATCCGTGAATATTTGTACTAAGAGAGCCCGGAATACTAAAGACATTCGAGGCTTGCATAACTTGAATTGCAAGTTTCTGTTTATTTGCTTCACATTGCAACTCCACCCACTTAACGTTTCCTGTTATAGTAGCTGTTTTTTGCTTAGAATTTATTTTAATAGTATTTAGCTTTTCTAAGTTAAGAAGAATTTGACTTTTACCATTTTGAGCCGGAATAAACTGTTCTCCTTGGCTAAAACCTGCTCCAGCTACGCTGATAATCTCCCCATTGTCATTTGCTCTTTGAATAATTTCTTGTATTTCTTCAATTGTTTCAGGCGTTTCTTGTCTTACATAATTTCCACTATACAGTTTACTACCTGAAGTTATGACTCCTGGTTCCGACCTTTCAGGAATAAAATGAACAGTTATTAATCGAGGAGCAAGCAGGCCAATAGGAGCAGAAATATTAGCTACTAAATTCTTAGTAAAAAGTGCATTGTATTTTTGGTTATACGCTAGAAGTTGATCCTTTAAGTCATCAAAAACGATATGACTTTCTAAGAAATAGAATACAGACAACCCCAATGAAGTTGTTAAATCAATAAGAGAAAGCGGAATAAATGAAGAAATATAAACGAATCTACTTTCAAGAGCTTGTTTAGCTTTTGTAAACTTAGTAGGGGTATCTTGGCAATAAATACGATCTATTCCTTCAGCGGGTAATTCAGCAAAGCGCGCTAGCCGTAAATTTTGATAGATATGACTAAAAAAATTACTAATATTCATACTTTTTTATCTCTTTGTTTAAGTAATTAAAAATCATGCATAAAGGTGACCGTAGCTGCTGGTGTATTTTTTACAGTATCTAAAAATAGAGGTATTTTTTTCGTAGGAACATCAAAGAAAGAGGTACCTTTATAGCCGTAAAGATAGCTACAGTCAGTTTTAGTCGCGATAGTATTTATTGTTTGCGTTAACGCTTCAGGATCTTTAATATTTGCAGTACATTTTATCTGAAGACGATCTTGCCCCGCAATTTTTGCTATTTTTATCTCGTTGGTTACTAATTCTTTGACAACTCCATGAAATGCCTCATAGCGTGGAACTCGTATATGAGCATAGGCATAGATTTTGTTTTTTTTAGTTGATTGTCTTGCATAAATTTGCTCCTGCTCATGTTGAGAGACCAGTTCAATAGACTCTGTTGAAGTATTTTTGTGTGATCCCATTTTTTTAATTAGATTTAAAAAATCTTGTTTAAACTCTTCAGGATTTACTTGAGTAGAGGTAGATTTTTTAACAATAAGACTAATTTTTTCGTCCTCTTGATTTGCTTCTTGGTTATAAAAGCCAGCAACAGGAAGTGAAATAATGCCTCTGGCATTAAGCTCACAAAACATGGATAAAAAAGTAATAAAATCGACAAGGCTTTTATTATCACTGTTCAAAAAATGTTGTGCCAAGGGTTTAATTTTAGAGAAATAGGGATAATTATAGAAAGGTGTTTTATGAATAAAGGATGCGTAATCATTAAAGAGATCACTTATATACTGCTGAAATTGGGTGTTGTTTTGCTTTGGTAAGAATGGCCATAAAGTTAGTGAGAATAACCCTTTTATTACATATTCCACGCTGGAAAATAGGCCAATAAAAATATTCATGAACATATAATCAGAAGTAATAATTTCTAAACGACTACTGTACTTCCTGGCAGCCTGATATGAGTTATTAAATATGCGCCAAAATTCGATTATTTCTTTAAAATAAGGAAAATGATGAAATGGTTTACCTTCTTTTAAAAAATTAGCAAACTCTTCTGACATTTCTACATTTCGCCATTCAGGAGCCGTTAAAAAGGTTTGAAACAATTCCCGGTGATATTTACTAGAGGTTGCTTCTATTCTGTTATTTAGGTTATTAGTAAACTTTCCCATATTATTGTTTAAAAGCTAGAAGTTTATATATTATTATAATAAAATTATACTTAATATAGCATGAAAATGCTATCATTATATTTTTTTATTGTAGGCTATCAAACTAAAAAAAAATTTAATAAAGTATAAAATTCTCAACATATAAAAAAACAAAGGCCAGTGGGACCACCCCTCTTGTTCCTTTAGTTCTCATTGTTTTAACCTTTCCATTGTTAATTTCTATTCGATTCATTACGCCCGCCCAATAGCCATGACCTCAGTTTTACAAGACTCGAAGAGACGATGGAAAGGTGAGGTCATGGCTAGCTTTCACCGCGTGAAATGGGCGGGGCAGTCTTATTAAATCAAGCTAAAAGGCACTACTCTAATCAAAGTATAGAACTCAGTTTAAATGTTTGAATTTAGTACAATATCAATATCGGAAAAAATAACTTAAAGTGAATTTACCAAATTCCTCCCGAATCCACCACTCATCGCCTTATACAATGGTTTTGATGGCATATACATTACATACTTCACCCAACCTCTTGAGGGCTATCGAATTTGCACTTAGTACTGTTCTATACACATCGAAGAGAATCAAATAATTATCTCTATATCTTTTTTTGATTTAAAATTTTTAGCTAAATAATTAATAATACTTTTAGAACCTGCTATATGTAACTGTACTTTTTTGTACAAAATAAAAAAATTATTACAATGCTCTAAAACTTCATTATAAGAAATATCAGAAAATTCGATATTATATACTATGAAATTTTTTGTTTTTTTAATCCATTCTTCAATCTGCATAGCTGAGTAATTATGATCCTGTATTCGACGTAACCATAATAATAAATAATTGTTATAAGTAAATAATTTACTATTTAATATGGGATAAAAAGCAGCTAATCCTATGCCTTCTGCTAATAAAATTACAGATGTTTGTTTCTTATAACTATTAATATCTTCCCCAAAAGGTCCTTTAAGCTTAACTCATTTTCCAACTTCCATAAGTTGCTTCATACTAAAATTTCGCTCTGTAATTCTAATATGTAACTCTATCCCATTGTTTGGATCAGAACAATTTGTAATAGAATAGGGCCTGAACTTATTATCTGCACATAACAAATAACAATATTGGCCTGGCAAATAATTAATTCCTCTTAGCGTGGGAAGTAAATATATTTTAAAAATAGTATTATTAATTTGGTAGACAGTCTTTACCTGGTAAGTATAGGTTGTTTCTCCTCCTTCCGATTGAATAATCATCCACTATATCATCTAAAAAATTTATCTTTGATCTTACCTGTACAATCTCATTTGTATCAATTTGTATTGTTGATGTTATTTCATTTTTATCTAGCTCAATCAAAATTTTACCATTATTTTACCATTTGGACTTATCACCATAGAATGTCCAAAATACGTTAACTTCCTAGCATCTACCGTTTCTTCTCCTACTGCATTAACCGCACTAATAAATAACTGATTTTCGATAGCGCGAGCTTGTAACAATATTTTCCAATCAGTTAGCTTCGGTTCTGGAAAACAAGCAGCAATTAATACAATATCTACGCCATGAAGCGTATAATATCTAAATAATTCAGGAAATCGAATATCATAACAGGTAACAAACCCTATTTTAATCCCATTAAACATCAATATTACAGGTTTTTTACCGGATAAAAAATATTTCTGTTCCGCGGTTAATTGAAATAGATGAATCTTTCTATAATTAGCAATTACTTTAGCTTGATAAGAGAAAAATATAAAACTATTATATAATTTCCGAGAATTTATGTTATTAAACATAGGAATCGTTCCAGCAATATTAACAAGTGTCTTACTTGATAAGATTTTTAACTTATCAAGCAACTCATTGGACTTTTTAGCAAAATAAAATAATTTATCTCTATCAAATCCACTCACCCATACTTCGGGAAGTAAAACTATTCTATTTTCTGCGTAAGGTAAGGAAACTATTAATGCCTCTAAATAATCTATCGCTTCATTAACGCTATTAGAACCAACTTTCTTCTGCACACAGGTTAAATTGACTAACATATCGAAATTCTCTTTTATCCCTTATACTCATGCAATATTTCTAATAACTTTTAATAAATTAAAAAATATCAAAAAAGCACATTGCTACTCATATTTTAATCCATTATGATACTTTTTTATAAAAAGCATTTTTTGCTTTTAAGTCCCTTATTAAATAGAAATGTAATATGGATATTACCCTCATAGAAAAAATAAACCCTCCTGTTGAAGATATTAAGCTTGTTAGTAAACCCCTTAAAGATTACAACAAGTCGTTTATTGGAGAATATAATGCTTATTCCTATTTACTATTATTATATAAAGATCAAACATTTATTGGTGGCAGTTATTCAGAAATAAAGCTCGGATGGCTATATATTGATCTACTATGGGTAGATGGGATATTCCGTAGACAGGGTTTTGGGACAAAGCTATTAATGAGAACAGAAGAGCTTGCAAAAAAAAGGGGTATCCTTCACGCAAGATTAAATACAGGAAATTTCCAAGGGGCTTTCCCCTTTTACCACTACCATAAGTATGAAATCTTTGCTGAATTAGAAATATTTCCAGAAAACGAAAATAAAAAAGAAGTGTTTATTGATTATTTCATGAAAAAATCACTTGATAAATGAAAACTAACTCATGAGCATTTTGCTTGAATTTAAAAAAGAAGAATCATGCGAACAAATCTATTCATTATATGATAGAAAATCTGGTTTAAAAGCAATTATTGCCATCCATAATACCACCTTAGGGGCAACAATTGGTGGATGCCGCATGATGGACTACATCAGTGAAAACGAAGCTCTAGCTGATGTAACACGTTTAGCTAAAAAATATGACTTATAAATCTGCATTAGCTGGTGTAAATTATGGTGGGGGTAAAAGTGTTATTCTAAAACCAAAAAATAGTTTTAACAGAAAAATATTGTTTACAACTTTTGGAAAGTTTATAAATAAGTTACAGGGACAATATATTATGGCTATTGATAGTGGGACTACGCTTGATGATATGGAAATTATTTCCGACCAAACACCCTATGAACGGGTTATACCAATCAAATCAAACACTTACTTAACCCATCTTATTATACAGCGCTAGGTGTTTTACAAAGTTTATATGCAGCTACGACTTATAAATATAATTGTTTTGGCTTAATTGGATAGTGTTTTACTCTTTTACTCCTCTTATGCGATGCAGCTATTACACTCCTTTTTTGATAATGGTTTATGAATAGCTTGATCCAAACTGAATTTAACATACGTGTAAATGGGTTAGCTTTTCAAAAAAGATTAATCTCTCTAGACACCACCTTAAGCAGGCAGAACATGGATTTGTGTGGAATTCTATCTATGTAAAATGGCGAGATTTGCAGATGTTGAGTCATTATGCAGAGTGGAAGTACTATCCGATGACCGCTTTTTAAAAAAAATATTGTTTTTAGATAATACTGCACCACGTTGTTCTTCTTTCAAAAAAACTAACTCTTCTAGTTTTTTTGCAAATTATAAAAATAGCAAGAAAAATTTTCATTGAAATCAACTCTTTTTAATTCAATAAGATTGTTGGAAGTCATTACCTTTGCTAACTTATTAGAATCTATCTTTAGCAAATCATAATAATTGTAAACCTCCGAAATGAATGTGCTTTGCATTTTTTTTATTTGGGCTAGGCTATCATCCCAAGTCATAGATAATTCTGGATATTCGTCAATACATTCAAGTTTAGCTGTGCTTGGATCTTAACAATAAATAGGGAATTAAAGGTTTAATTATTTCACTTCCCTCACAATCAATATGTCGTGGTATATGTTGAGTCAGAACCTCAGCACCGCTTTCGAGTAATAATTTAACAATGTTCAGTTTTTTATGTACAATAGCTAGTTAGAGTGGGTCTAAAATTCCTTGGTCTTGAACCTTTTGATTCAAATTAATATCGCTACATTCTTTAATCAGCAATTGAACGACTTCTA
Organism: uncultured Gammaproteobacteria bacterium; assembly: GCA_949295795.1. Taxonomy (GTDB): domain Bacteria; phylum Pseudomonadota; class Gammaproteobacteria; order Diplorickettsiales; family Diplorickettsiaceae; genus Aquirickettsiella. Next base: position 8,266 of record CASFML010000123.1, read on the forward strand.
CATATCCAAATATAACTGCAATATGTAAGGGTGTAATCTCTTTCGAAACGTTATTCTTGGCGCCCCGTTTGAGCAACCAACCAACAATCTTTATATACCCATTACGGGCGGCAATATACAGAGGTGTTTCCCCATTTTCGCTTATAAAATTTACATTAGCACCTTTTTTAGTAAGTCTTCTAACTCGACCTGAAAAACCAGCTGTAGTTGCGATAATTAATTCGGTGTTTAATTTTACTTGTAATTTTTTTTCATTTCCTTATTTTTAGACATGTTTGTACTCCTTTTGAATTAGAATTTTTTTAAACTCGGCGTTCAACGCGCTAACAAACCCTATATTCAGTCTACCATAGATAAAAACAGTACCAAAGCTTGTCTAAGTATTCTATTAAAATAAAAAAATAGGGTATTAAAGATAACGAATTTAGCTTAGTAATAAAAAACATATTTTCAAATTATGCCTGTCATAGCTCTAAACAAAAGGTCGTCGACGAAGCTATCGTCAAAGCAGATAATATTGACTGTTTTGTTCCGTACTTTAAGCAAATTTTGAAACCCACTTTAGAAAAAAGAAGAAACCCCATTCTAGATAAATTAATAGGATTTTTTTCTCAAAAACGATTACGGTAAAAGCGGCTAAAGTAGTACAACAACTTGAAGAAGCCATTAAAAATAATGTAAACCCATTACAACTCCTTTAAATTACCAATAACTTAAAAATGAGGGAATGACGCTCGTTCTGTTACATAACTCGGTCAACAAAAGGAAAACTAAAGCGGTGTGAGAATTATCTAAAATTCCCCACTATTATTAATAGTAGGAAATTTTAGATTTTATTTTCTATCTATGATTTATTGAAAAACAGGAATCTTCTTCGGTTTGAGTCGCTTTTTCGTTTAATACCTTGTCAGCAAAACTCGATGAAGTTGAAGCAAAAAATTGTTCATTAGAATAGGCTGCAACAGGAGATACTTTATTTCCATAGTTTCTCAAGGTCTCAATAAAATCCTTTAACTTTTTCCCTATTTTTTCATCGAATGATAGAATGCACTCGCTATCAAGTGAATCCAAATGATCTAAAATAACTTTAGAAACAGTATTAATTCCTTGGCGTTTTTCATCTTGTTTAAGACTTCGCTTATTTTTTATAGATGAGATAACCTCCTCAGCCATATTTCTGAGCGCTTTAAATAACTTTTCAACCATTGCTACTTAATTTTAGCTTCAGGTTCATCTTCAGCTTCAGCATTGGCTTCGGCCTGTAGTGCATAAGTAAAATGCTCTGCCATATATCCAAGATATTGGGTGGTTTCTTGAGAAAATTCAGCATAGGTCGCGCTAATTTTTTCGTTCCAGTTATCACAATTTTCTATAAAATTGACGTAAGCATCACCTAAAATCAGATAAGGTTTGTAGGGTTTAACAAAATCATTATCAAATTTTTCACGAACACTTTGAAGATTCCAGCTACTTTCCTGCATTTCGATTTTTAATCCAGTTTCATGGTTTATCTTTTTATGTTGCTGAATATAAGCAATCTCTTTCCGATCAACTTCACTCAAAATACAATAGGCCAGTAATGGATAACTAATGGTATCAACAGCAAGCTGCTTATTGATAGTTTGATAACTATATTCCTGGGAAAACCCAACAAGATCTTCGATTAATCGCAATGTTTTTATAAGAGCTTTGCGGTTTGTGTCGAGAAGTTTACAGTATAATGAAAAAACATCTTCATCAGATAATTTTTCCTCTTCGGAATAACCTGCTTTTTTTATATGATTTATTAATTTAACAATACTTTCATCCTTGCGTCTTTCTTGAATAAACTCGTTTTTATAAATGTTCCATTTCTGTTCCAATTACTTTCTTTAACATTAATATTTGGCATAAATTACTCCTAATCTATTGTTTTATTATTTTTTGAAAAATAATAGCCCATTAGAATCTTAAGCTTAAAACATTAGACTTACCTTAAGAGGTAATTTAGAAGTAATTTTTGAATCTTTAAATAAAAACATTGCCCGGCTTTTAAAGACTTGAATTTTGGCTTAATATGCAATACTTAAAATAATTATTCATTTAAAGATAAGTCTTATGCAAAGAACACTACTAAAATCAAAATTGCATCTAAGGTCACCGAAGCTGATCTCCATTATGAAGGCTCTTTTAGTATTGATGCTGAAATCATGGAAGTCTGTAATATCGTGGAGCATGAGCAAGTCCATGTTTACAATATTACGAATGGTCAACGTTACGTCACCTACGCTATCTCGGCGCCTAGCGGCTCAAAAATAATGCGTGCTAACGGTGCCTGTGCACGATTAACCGCTGTGGGGGATCATGTCATTATTTGCACCTATGTACAACTCCAAGAGGATCAAATCGCCAGCTTTAAACCCATTATTGCCTTATTAGATGAAAATAATGATTATAAGCTTACAACATTAAGTTTAAAATTGAATAACAAACAACATTTACCCATTAATTAAATCAGTTTAGGATCGTCTTAATTTAATCTCAATAATCAAGGTCGCTTTATGCATTCTTCAATCCATATAGAACTCGAAAATCAATTGAAACAAGCCTGGGAAAAAATAGGTCTCTCTCAGGAAATCCAAGAGGCATTACTGCAGTTTATGAGTGCCGCCACATGGACAGTTTTAACGATGAAATGTCGTGAGATTGCGTTACGTTTAGCTGAAGAAGGTCTTGATCCAGAAAAGATTGAACAGATTACCGGATGCTCTATCAATGAGGCCAATCCTACCATTACCTACCACTAACCCCGCTATTGCCAAGCTTGATCAACCTTACTATCGACATGCCCTTTAGTAGCCACGCTGACATCTATTTATCTATAAAAATGAGGTGTAAAATAAACCATTAAACGAATTATGGGAGGATTTTTCTATGTCAACCCTAAGCTCAAACGATACTCATCGCACGCTCAAATCTCAACAATACACCTGCCCGATGCATCCCGAGATTATTCGTAATCAGCCCGGCAGCTGTCCGATTTGTGGTATGTCCTTGGAACCCAAAACAACGCTTGCCACGCATAAGGGACAGGCTTGCCATCATAATGAATTAACCGATTTATCAAAACGCTTTTGGCTGAGTGTTATCTTAAGCTTAGCCATTTTATTTCTGACGATGGGGCTCCATATCCCAGGAATCAAAACGATAGTAACGTTTATCCCTATTGTTTTTTCTTCGTATCTACAATTAGTCTTGACCAGCATTGTTATATTTTGGTGTGGTTATCCTCTGCTCAAAAAAGCCCGGCTTTCGCTTAAGCTGCGACATTTAAATATGTTTACACTGATAGGTTTGGGTATCAGCATCGCCTATGGATATAGTGTCATTGCGGTATTCTTTCCTCATTTGTTTCCAGCGGCGTTTCATTCTATTCAGGGTCAGGTTAACCTGTATTTTGAATCCGCCAGTGTCATAACCGCTTTAGTATTGATGGGACAAATTTTAGAATTAAAAGGACGAAAACAAACCGGCGGAGCTTTACGTGCATTACTCGATTTATCTCCAAAGACCGCGCGAAGAATTAAAGGCCAAACAGAAAATGAAATTCCTTTGGATGACATTCAGATTAATGATGAATTAAGGGTACGTCCAGGAGAAAAAATCCCCACTGATGGCCTGATTATTCAAGGAC
>CASFML010000124.1 GCA_949295795.1 uncultured Gammaproteobacteria bacterium
CTTGCTGGCCTTCAGCGAATCCAGTTAATGTGCTCAGCGCAAGCTCAATCGCTTGGTCAATCCTTTGTTTATCTGAAATCGAAGGTGCACCCAAGACATAATCATGGACACGGTCACGTTGACCCGGGTGCCCAATGCCGAGTCGTAAGCGCCAGAAATCTTTAGTTTGCAACTGACTCACAATATCCTTTAAACCATTATGTCCACCCTCACCACCCCCTTGTTTGTAGCGCGCTACACCCGGGGCTAAGTCCAAATCATCATGGACAATCAGTAGATTTTCAGTGGGGATACGGTAAAAATTGACGATAGCTTTAAGGGCACGGCCGGAGTCATTCATATAGGTGTTCGGGATAAGCAAGTAGCATTTTCCCATGGGAATTGACCATGTTGTCAGCGAGGCATGAAATTTATTTTCTGCCTTTAAAGCGGCTAAGGAAAACTGGTGTACCATGGCATTAATAAACCATGCCCCGGCATTATGCCGGCTTTTTGCATAGTCCTTACCAGGATTTGCTAAGCCGGCAATGAGCTGTATGGGCTGAGTGGTCATGCCAAAGCTTATTTTTTATCCTTTTCGCTCTTTTCTTTATCATCACTCGCTGCCTGTGATGCATCATCTTTGACGTTGATGGCGGGTACTTCAGCGGATTCAGGCGCGGCGGTGAGATCTTCCTCTTCGACGACCGCACGGGGGATATGAATATTAACGACCGGTCGGTCATCTTCATGACTGATCGCAGCTATTAATTCAACACCTTTTGGTAAATTGATTTGGGATAATAAAATGGACTCGTCTAGACCTAAATGGGAGACATCAACCTCAATATATTCCGGAAGTGCTGCGGGTAAACAGCGAACTTCGACACTGTTTAGCAGTTTGGTCAACACGCCACCCTCGTCTTTAACGCCGGGTGCATCCGCTTCACCATTAAAATGTAAAGGTACCGACAGGGTGATCTTTTCTTTTGCGGATACGCGCATTAAATCGACATGCAGGATGCGTGGCTTATAGGCGTGTCGTTGCAGGTCTTTTAATACCGCTTTTTGCTCGATGCCATCGAGCTTGATGGTCAAAATATGTGAGTAAAAGGCTTCGTTTTCCAATGCCTGTAATAATTGGTTATGCTCCAAAGAAATAGGTAAGGGGGGTTCTGAAGCACCGTATAAAATAGCCGGAACCCGATTCTCAAGACGGCCGAGACGGCGGCTCGCACCCGACCCAAACACCTCTCGAGTTGCTGCATTGAGTTCAAATTGATGGTTTGTTGACATAGATTTTCCTCAAATTCAAAAAATACCCATCCCGCGACCAGGATAGGGGGGAATAGTCTACGGGGATTTACGCTAAAACTCCAGCGATTTTTGGCTAGGGATAAGCCGTTCAATTGACACTAGAACGTCCGCGGCGGTGCCGCTTTGATTTAACCTTTATTTAATATTTTGCTGCTAAGCTAACTCAAAAATTTGATTATAAATCAATAGTAAATAAAAAATAAGTAAGAGAGATGCTATGCCTAAACCTTTCCAGCAGAACGCTAGCGCGCCCTTACCAACAGAAAATTTATTTAACAATCTTAAAACGGCAAAGATGTTTTTCTCTGCTAAAAGTCAAATTTTTGAATCAACGGAAATGAAAAACTTGTTTGCTTTATTTGAAGAAAAAAACATAAAAGAAACTCAATTAAATCAATTTGATAAAATGAAAAAAATGACTGACGCTTCGAGGGTCAATAAACTCAAGCTATTTGATATCCCTTCATTTGAATCACGCCTAACGAATGAATTAAAAAGCAATGAACAACAGATCCAATTACAAATTAAAAACATTTTAGAAAATAATCAGCATAAATCTGAATTACGTAGCATTGCTTCTAGAAACGTACAGCTTATAGGAACTAAACAGCAATTAGGTGTTCAAGAGCAATTAGTTGAAGCCTTTTCGGAAGAAATAATTGATGAAGAAGAGGCGCAAAAATATAAATCGTTAATCAATGCGGAAATCGACAGATTCTATTCTGGACCGGTTCGTGAACTGTATCAACAGGATTTTCAAGCTATTTTAGAGGTTGGAATAGCGAAGTCTGATCTTCCTTATCTTAAAGATTTAAGTCAATTATTAGATGAAACCATAAGCTCAATAATCAAACAAGCCATTAAGGATTATCAAAAAGAAAAGGAAAATGATCATGCTAACCATTGGATGGAAATTGCAGAACGACAAATAGCCGAGCAGGCTCAAGCTGAAGCTGAAGCTGAAGCTGAAGCAAACCGCCAAAGGATTGATTTTACCAGTAGCGTCGCCGATCATTTCGTTCGTCAAACTGAGTTGGATGAAATTAAACCTCTACCAGCGCTTTATACGGCAGATTCAGCTGAGGCAGTCTATGAATTGCTTTTAAACGGTGCCAATCCGATTCTGGAAAGTAAGGATTTAGATAGCATTCCTTTAACACAGCTGTTTGCATCACGTTATATCATCGAGCAAGATTTGAATTACGTGGTGGGCATCAGCCTGCCGAGTATACAAACTCGACTTAATCCTAAATTCGGCGAAAAAGTTCTACTTCGACAATTTTCAGAAGAAAAAAAACAATTAAAAACTAATTTAAATAATCAAATAGAAACATTAACAGCGGAAACTGAATGGCAACCCGAATTAAAAATCCACTTAGCAGATCACATTCAAGCATTGCACCAAGAGGCTAAAGAACAAAAATTTAAATTAAAGAACGATTTAGAAAGTAAAATTGAAGCATTATACAAAGAAACTAAAGCGCTAACACCCGAATTAACGCTTCAGTTATCTCACCCATCTGAACAATTAAAGCCCGAAGCGGATGGGCGAGAATTAGCATTAGAAAACAATGCAGCACTTATCGATGCGCATATTAAGGCTATTGTATTGAGAAAAGACGATGCCCAGCCATACGATTATCCTGATATTTCCGGCAAAGAACGGTTTCTGCAGACTTTTAATAACTGCAAACAAGAAATTAAGAAGTTGCAACAAACCCAACTAACTGAAAATTGTAGCGCGTATGATTTTTTAACCAAGGATTTCCCCGAACTGTCAGTTATAAAGGCAAAAACCTTGAAATCGGTTATGAATGGCTTTCCAGAATATAAACCGCTTTTGCACATGCAAAATGATTTACTCAATAATTATCAGTTAGTGCAGGGACCCCCGCCGTTAACACCCACAACTAAACGAGAACCCGTCGTAGATACTTCAAATCATTTAGTTAAAGCGCCAGA
>CASFML010000125.1 GCA_949295795.1 uncultured Gammaproteobacteria bacterium
CTGGAGTTGTTTTTTCAAAATAGGCAAATAATAATTTAAAAATTGAAACTTATATTCTTGGCGTAAGTCACCACTACTCCCTGAAGGCATATATAAAGAAGCGATACTCAACTTTGGAAAATTAATTTGCAAATAGCGACCTTCTTTATCCGCGCACTCCCAACCTAATCCAAACGTTATTGAATCGGGTTTAATACGGCTATAAATCGCCACACCGCTATAGCCCTTTTTTTCAGCATCAAAAAAATAGGCATGATATTCTTTGGGATAATATGAAGCATCCAACTGATTTTCTTGGGCTCTGGTTTCTTGTATACAAATTACATCCGCTTCTTGACATTTCAACCAATCATAGAAGCCCTTACGCGCTGCAGAACGAATACCATTCACATTTAAGCTAATAATTCGCATCGTTAAAAAGGTAATTTGAGATCAGGATCCATCGTTAATAAAGCCTTCCTAAATAGCATTTGGATACGCTTTAACGCCGTTAAATTATCGGCTTCAAACCGTAAGGTTAAATAAGGACTAGTATTCGATGCGCGCACTAAACCCCAACCATCAGTAAAATCCGCGCGGACGCCATCTATTTTGCTCAATTTCGCATCTGAAAAATTAATATTTTCTTGAAAAGCTTGAATGAAAGCAAACTTTTTATCTTCAGCAATAGCCAATTTTAATTCCGGTGTATTAACCCCATTCGGCAATTCAGCAAACAACTCACTAACATCTTTTTTACTTTTAGCAACAATTTCCAACAAGCGAGCAGCGGTATATAAACCATCGTCAAAACCATACCAACGTTCTTTAAAGAAGATATGACCGCTCATCTCACCCGCCAATAATGCGCCTGTTTCCTCTAATTTTGCCTTCATAATTGAATGCCCTGTTTTCCACATCAAAGATTGCCCACCTTTTTCTGCAATAAGCTTTGCTAAATGACCCGTCGACTTAATGTCATAAATAATAAGTGCCCCTGGATTGCGTGATAATACATCCAGCGCATACAACATCATTTGCCTATCGGGCCAAATAATTTCCCCACGATTGGTAACCACTCCCAGTCTATCGCCATCGCCATCTAAAGCTAGACCTATATCAGCTTTATGCTGCTTCACACTGGCAATTAAATCATTTAAATTTTCTGGCACACTGGGGTCGGGATGATGATGAGGGAAACGTCCATCCACATCGCAAAATAACTCAATCACTTCACACCCTAAACGACGCAATAATTCGGGAGCCACGACGCCACCAACACCATTTCCGCAATCAAGGACGACCCGTAACGGACGAGCTAAGGAAATATCTTGCAGAATTCGATCGAGATAAGCTTCTGTAACTGATATTTCTCGATAACTTCCCAACCCAGATTTAAAGCCACCGGCCAGAACACGTTGATAAAGCTCATCAATAGCACCTTCTGATAGGCTTTTTCCTGCTAATACTATCTTTAAGCCATTATAATTCGATGGATTATGACTCGCTGTTAACATCACGCCTGAGCGATAATCCAAATAACGGGTGGCAAAATAAAGTACTGGGCTAGGAACCTGCCCAATATCGATAACATCACAACCACTTTCACATATACCCTTCTGTAAGGCCTCCATCAAAAGAGAACCAGACAACCGCCCATCTCGTGCAGTGATAATGGTTTGCTCACCCTGTTCTTGCGCCGCGCTTCCTATCGCTTTACCCAATGTGTAAATGAGCTCAGGCGTTATCGATTCGCCTACGATACCTCGAATATCATAAGCACGAAAAATACTCTTTGAAACCTCTGCAAAAGAAATGTCCCGCATATCACCTCTGTTACCTACAAAATGACAAAATTCGCCTATCATACAAAAAATTTAACCGCCCATGCATAAACCCTGTTCCCATGGACTGTCGCACAGAAAATAACGCCATCCATTAACATGTTTTACCCAGTTTACTCACAGCTTACTAAATATTTACTCACTTCATATAGTGGTTGCATAGTATAGAAACCACATGATATTGTGTTATATCATTTTCATTGACGTAATTCCTCACAACCTTTTTAAGGAGCATCCATGAGCGGACTTTCCTCCGAACTAATGACTTCTTCTCTTCTGCTTAATAGCGCCGAGATTCTACTACCTGAAGCTGAAGCAGAACAAGAGAGTAAACCGATTTGTACGCTACAAGTTATAAAACGGAATGGCAAACTTGTTAATTACGATCCAAGTAAAATTAGGATTGCAATTACGAAGGCTTTTCTCGCTGTAGAAGGTGGACAAGCTGCATTATCCACGCGTATTCATGAGCGTGTATCACAATTAACGCAGCAAATCACTCATATCATACAACAACGCCACCCCAAAGGTGGAACACTACCTATTGAAGCGATACAAGATCAAGTTGAACTGGCTTTGATGCGCGTGGAAGCGCATCAAGTTGCACGCGCATACGTGCTTTATCGTGAAGAACGACGAAAAATGCGTGCAGAAACGAAGTCACAATCTGAAATTCAATTACAAATAACCTTAGCGGATGGCACTCAACGCCCACTTGATCTTATCCAATTGAGTCTGTTAATCACGGAAACTTGTAAAGATTTAAGTGAAGTCAAACATGAACTCATCTTACAAGAAACCTTACGCAATCTCTATGATGGTATGCCTATCGCAGAAATTGATAAGGCACTCATTATCAGTGCCCGTTCTCTTGTCGAACAAGATCCTAATTATACCTATGCAACCGCACGTTTTTTATTACGTACATTATATACAGAAGCATTAAACTTCCTTGAACTACCGACTACAACACATAACAATCAGAGTTTATACTCTAATTATTTCCAGCACTATATCAAACGTGGTATTACTCTAGAGTTATTAGATCCTCAATTACAAAGCTTTGATTTAGAAAAATTAAGTAAGGCGTTTCTGACTGAAAATGATCAGAAATTTACTTATCTCAGCTTACAAACCTTATATGATCGATACTTTTTACATGCTGATGATATCCGTTTTGAATTACCCCAAGCCTTCTTTATGCGGGTTGCCATGGGGCTTGCGCAACAAGAACCCAACAAAGAGGAACGAGCGATTGAGTTTTATCACTTACTTTCGTCTTTTGACTATATGGCATCTACACCCACTCTATTTAATGCCGGAACGCTACGTCCCCAACTCTCTAGTTGTTTCTTAACAACTGTACCTGATGACCTCAATCAAATTTACAGCGCTATAAAAGATAATGCGTTACTTTCAAAGTTTGCGGGTGGTTTAGGTAATGACTGGACTTCAGTTCGCGCGATGGGCGCACGAATTAAAGGAACCAATGGCAAGTCACTAGGTGTCGTACCTTTTTTAAATGTAGCTAATGCTTCTGCAGTGGCTGTCAATCAAGGTGGCAAACGTAAAGGGGCCGTTTGTGCCTATTTAGAAACATGGCACTTAGACATCGAAGAATTTTTAGAATTGCGAAAAAATACCGGCGATGATCGACGTCGTACGCATGATATGAACACCGCCAATTGGGTCCCTGATTTATTCATGAAACGACTCATGCAAGGAGAAAGTTGGACTTTATTCTCTCCTGATGAAACACCCGACTTACATGATGCATTTGGTCTCGAATTTGAAGAAAAATATCAAACCTATGAAGCCAAAGCGGCACGCGGTGAAATTAAGAATTTCAAAACGCTACCGGCCGTCAATCTGTGGCGAAAAATGCTGAGTTTATTATTTGAAACTGGACATCCTTGGATCACCTTTAAGGATCCTTGTAACTTACGTTCACCACAACAACATGTTGGAACGATACATAGCTCCAATTTATGTACCGAAATAACGCTCAATACCTCGGTTGATGAAATAGCTGTTTGTAATTTGGGAAGTATTAATTTACCTCAACATCTGACAGAATCAGGAGAAATCGACCAAACAAAATTGCGTAGCACTATCCGCACCGCTATTCGCATGTTAGATAATGTCATTGATATCAATTATTATACTGTGCCACAGGCACGCCGTTCTAATCTAAAACACCGTCCTATCGGCCTCGGTCTGATGGGTTTCCAGGACGCCTTATATCAATTACGACTCCCCTATGCCTCAGAAGCCGCCATTACTTTTGCAGATCATTCTATGGAATCAATAAGTTATTACGCCATAGAAGCTTCCTGTGATTTAGCTAAAGAACGCGGTTCTTATGAAAGTTTTAAAGGATCATTATGGAGCAAAGGAATCCTCCCTATCGATTCTATTGCACTATTACAAAAAACACGCGGTAAATTCTTAGATCAAGATCAAACCATGCAATTAGACTGGGAGACCTTACGAAAAAAGGTAATGAAAGAAGGGATGCGCAACTCGAATTGTATGGCCATTGCACCGACAGCCACTATTTCCAATATCTGTGGGGTTTCCCAATCGATTGAACCGACTTATCAAAATCTTTTTGTAAAATCCAATATGTCCGGTGAATTTACTGTAATTAATCCCTATTTAGTCAAAGATTTAAAATTACTTGGATTATGGGATGCCGTTATGCTTAATGATCTGAAATATTATGATGGTAGTTTGCAAAAAATTGAGCGCATTCCTGATAGCTTAAAACAGCTATATGCGACTGCCTTTGAAGTCCCTGCACATTGGCTTGTTGAAGCCGGTTCACGTCGTCAAAAATGGATCGATCAAAGTCAATCGTTAAATCTTTATATGGCACAAGCTTCTGGCAAAAAACTCGATGAGCTTTATAAACGTATTTGGTTCAAAGGGTTAAAAACGAGTTACTATCTACGGACGATGGGCGCCACACATGCTGAAAAGGCAACCTTAGAAAAAAGCCACTTAAATTCAGTACAAATGGATAGTCCAACGGCTCCCGCTTGCTCGATACTCGACCCGGATTGCGAATCATGTCAATAAACCACGGGGCCATAAAAAACGTTACGCTTAAAGAGGATTCTCAAACCATGAGCACTACTGAACTTACCGGTGGATTCACCGGTTTAGAAACATTAGAAATAGGCGCAGCACGCGTACAAGTTGATGACAAGAAAATCATCAACTGTCGTGCTGATCTCAATCAACTTGTCCCATTTAAATATAAATGGTCTTGGGAAAAATACTTAGCAGCTTGCGCAAATCATTGGATGCCGCAAGAAATTAATATGTCAGCTGACATTGCCTTATGGCGTGACCCTAAAGGGTTAACGGATGATGAACGTCTGATCGTAGAACGTAGCTTAGGTTTCTTTTCAACCGCTGATTCTCTGGTTGCCAATAATCTTGTTCTAGCCGTTTACCGCCATATTACCAACCCAGAATGTCGACAATATTTACTTCGACAAGCCTTTGAAGAAGCGTTACACACACACGCTTATCAATATGTCATAGAAAGTTTAGGTATGGATGAAGCACGGGTCTTTAATATGTATCGTGAACTACCCACCGTCGCTAAAAAAACTGAATGGGCACTTCCCTTTACACAAAGCTTAGCGGATCCCCATTTTTATACGGGCACACCTGAGAATGATCAGCGTTTATTACGCGATTTAATTGCTTTCTATGTGGTATTTGAAGGCATATTTTTCTATGTCGGTTTTTCACAGATATTAAGTATGGGTCGATGTAATAAAATGACAGGAACCGCTGAACAATTTCAATATATCTTACGTGATGAATCGATGCATTTAAACTTTGGTATCGATGTTATCAATCAGATTAAATTAGAAAATCCGCATTTATGGACATCCGAATTTAAACACTATGTTATTAATCTTGTAAAAGAAGGTGTCGATCTAGAATATCAATATGCTTTAGATACGATGCCACGGGGTATTCTTGGATTAAATGCTAATATGATGTGGGATTATCTTCGTTTCATTGGTAATCGTCGCCTCGCACAAATTGGCTTGCCTGAACAATATCCCGGTGTGAGCAACCCTTTACCGTGGATGAGTGAAATCATTGATTTGAAAAAGGAAAAAAATTTCTTTGAAACTCGCGTAACGGAATATCAAACGGGTGGAAGCTTAAAATGGGATGACTAGATAAAGCTAACGAGTAAAACTCGCAAGCTAAATAAAAAAGGAGTAAGTGACCCACTCCTTTTTTTGTTTATTGGTTTTTTTTCCCTAAAAAACTCAAAAAATAATTAATGGCCGCTAAAGCACTAATCCAAAACGGAATCGGCCAATCCGTGATAAATGCTAAAAGGATACCGACCCAGACGATTAAAATAGCAAACAGCACCGTTAAAAATAAACCACTTAAAATCTGATGCGTCCAATTTAAAGCAGCTGCAGCAGGCCCTATCAATAAAGTAAACACTAAGAGCACACCGACAACCTGACTGGCTTCGGTTACAGCTACTGCCACAATCACCATAAATAAAATAGAGATCAATGGCAACGAAACCCCTTTTGCTTCAGCTAATTCGGGTTCTAAACTAGCAAATAATAATGGCCTTGCAATAAAACCTAAGGCCAGCAAGCTAAGAACAGAATAAATCAACATCATCTTCATGAAATGTGCTGAAACACCTAAGAGATTACCAAATAATACCGTCATTGCTTGTGCTGCATAACGGGTATAAAAATGTAAAAATAAAACACCTAACCCTAAAGCCAACGCCAAAATGATACCGATAGCGATGTCACGTTTACTAATTCGATGTCCCAAACTACCCATGCCAATAGCAGCTAATATTGTTAAAATTAACTGGCCTGTAACGGGCATTAAACCCACTAAACCTGCCCCTGTCGCTCCAGCAAAACCAATATGTCCTAAGGCATGACCCGCAAAAGCCAATCTCCTAATAACCATAAAATAACCGACGAAACCCGCCAATATCGCTGCAATCGTTCCTGCGATGAGTGCGTTACGTAAAAAATGATATTCAAACAGAGAAACGATCAAGGTCGGGTCGACAATGGTTGACATGGTGATGGAATCCTAATTCTTTATTTATGACAAAAAGTTGCTGTTCATGCTGGATAACTTGTATATCCAACCCATAAAGCTCGCTTAATTTTTTACTATTGATAATTTCGTCGACCAAGCCTATCACCGCTTTCCCTTTCGCCAAATAGAGTACTCTATCGACACTGGTTAAGAGCGGGTTGATATCATGTGAAGTAAATAATATGGTGATACCATATTGCAAACGAATATCATCTATTAAACTGACCAACGTGGCTTGATAGTAAGGATCAAGATTCATGAGTGGCTCATCTAATAATAAAATCTTGGGTTTATTTAATAAAGCTTGAGCCAATAATAAACGTTGTCTTTCCCCTCCTGATAAAAGATTATAAGGTCGATTGATAATCTTTTCGGCTTTTACTAACTGAACAACGCGTTGAATTTCTTCGGTTTGTTTAGCCTTTAAAATAGGCAATCCCCACTGATAGCCATTTAAATTGGCTGCCAACCAAGCATGGGCATTTAAACTCGTACTGATATTTTGACGTATTTGCGGCATATAACCAATAAATGCGGCGCCCTTATGGATCGCTTGTCCAAATAGCGAAATAGAACCCTGTGATGGCGTAACTAAACCTAATATCGAACGCAACAAAGTACTTTTTCCGGCTCCATTGGCTCCAAGAATGGCAATAAATTCACCCGAACTAATACTTGCTGTGAAATTCTGAAAAATACAGCGTTGTTCATAGGCAAGACTCAGTTGTTTAAACTCGATGGCGTTCATCTAATGCCTGCTCCACTCGTTTTAATTGGTTACTCATCCATTGATAATAAGTCGCTTGCATCGGCTGGGTTTCCATGACCCCTACGATGGGAATTCCTAATAACTTTGCCTGTTGCAATAATTGCAACACCAAAGGACTACTGACTTGACTGTTGTAAAATACTAGCTTAACTCGATGTTGTTGTAACTGCCGTTGAAAATCTTGTACTTGTTTTGGACTAGGATCTACTCCATTCATCATACTGAATTGAAATGGAATTCCTTGCATACGAAATCCTAAAGCGTGTGCCATATACCCAAACACCGGCTCTGTCGCAATAACCGAAACACCGTTATGTTGAAGTTTTATTTGATGTATCAGACGCCATAAACTTTGCTGTTGTGCAGTAAACTGCTGATAATGCATTTGATACATCTTTTGATGGATAGGATCATTTCTCACCAAATAATCGCGCAATGCCAGGGCGAAAACAGACATTGTTTTGGGATCATACCAGATATGAGGATTAGCACCTTCCTTTTTATGGATTAAATTGGCGACACAAATAATGGTCCTTTGCATGGAGGCGCCGGCACTCAATAAATTCTGTATCCACGGATCATAGCCCAAACCATTATAAATAATCAGATCGCCCTGCTCTAACGTCTTAGCGACACTTGGAGTTAAATTAAATAGGTGAGGATCTTGGTCAGGTTGATTAAGAATGCTTGTGACTTTAACAAAATCTCCACCAATTTGCTTTGCGACAGAGCCATAAAAATTCTCAGCAGCGATAATACGAAGGGGTTTTGCTATACTAGTGGTTGTAAAACCGATTGCCACTAGCAAGGCTATGGCAGATAAAAATTTCAACATAAAAACCTTTTTTTATTCAATGAAAGATTCTCACTATGGTCAATAGTAATTAGCAAGTTTACTTTGAGCCGTTATACTATACTCACTGCAATTAGATTTTTGATAGATTGTAAAAGGAGTAACCTTTGGTTATATGAGGGTTGTGAATTGAGCAACAACCCAATCAAAAATTCAATTGCGATGAGTATACTATATCAAACCTGTCAAGAGAGATTATGAGGCATTATGGGCAAAATTATCGCTATCGTGAATCAGAAAGGAGGCGTGGGAAAAACCACAACCTGTATTAATCTTGCTGCATCGATGGCTTTGTTAGAACAAAAAACATTGTTAATTGACCTCGATCCTCAAGCCAATGCAACTACCGGTAGTCTTTTACAAAAAGACCTTAGTCCGCATATTGCACAAGTACTATTAGATGAAGTTCCAATCGAACAGAGTCTCGTCGTTACTCCAGCAAATTATACACTGGTTCCTGGTTCGGGTGATTTAACACAAACTGAAATTCATTTATTAAAAACAGAACAACGTGAATATATACTTAAAAAAAAGCTAAGTTTGCTAGTCGATGCCTATGACTATATTTTGCTTGATTGCCCCCCGTCTTTGAATATATTAACTGTTAACGCGCTAGTAGCGGCTCAATACGTCATTATTCCTGTGCAATGTGAATATTTTGCTCTAGAAGGTCTAAGCAACCTGATGAATACTCTACAAAGCTTACGTGCCACAGTTAATCCTCATTTGCAGATCCACGGTATACTTCGTACACTATTTGATGGTCGAAACAGCCTTGCTAAACAAGTCTCAGAAGAATTACTCGCTCATTTTAAAGAGAAAATGTACACTACGCTCATTCCCCGTAATATCCGACTCGCTGAAGCACCGAGCCATGGACAACCTGTTTTATTGTATGATGCCCAATCAAATGGTAGTCATGCCTATTTAAATTTAGCTAAGGAAATTTTAATCCGGGATGGATGCACGATTCCTTCAGTAGGTTCGCCTACCGATATACCCTCGAACGTTTTTTTAAAGAAACGTTCTAATAATGAAAAAACTGCACCCGTTGAACAGGTATAATGATGAAAAAATCGCGTTTAGGTCGAAATCTTGACATGTTATTAAGTGGCCATCCCTTTGAAGATTTAGTTCAAGCCACTTCTTCTCCTAAAGAGGAATTACGCCTTCTACCCATTGAATGGCTACAAGCAGGTCGTTATCAGCCTAGAAGAGAATTTAGCAAAGAAGCATTAGAAGATTTAGCCAATTCCATTCGCACACAAGGCATAATTAATCCTATCGTGGTGCGTCTTATCAGCGAAAATCGTTATGAAATTATTGCCGGTGAGCGTCGTTGGCGTGCGGCACAACTGGCTAATCTCAATGAAGTACCGGTATTAATCAAGGAGATCTCAGATGAAACAGCATTAGCTATCTCTTTAATTGAAAATATTCAACGCCAAGATCTGAACCCATTGGAAGAGGCAGAAGGAATTCAACGACTTGTTAATGAATTTCAATTGACGCACCAAGAAATTGCCAAAACCTTAGGCCGCTCGCGCACCACCATTACCAATTTACTACGATTATTAAGTTTAACTCCCCAAGTAAAGCTTTTATTGCAACAAGGTCAACTCGAAATGGGTCATGCCAGAGCTTTACTCAGTCTCGTGGGTCATTTACAAATTCAAGCCGCTGAGAAAATTGTAAAAAATAAATTGTCAGTGCGCGAAATCGAACGTTTAATTCAAAATGGGGCTTTTATTAAGTTGGAAGTTTCCAGCCCCTTAAAAAAAATGGATGCCGATGTACAACAACTCGAGCGTCAATTATCAGAAACTTTAGGCGCCAAAGTTTATTTTAAACAAACCACTAAAGGAAAAGGCCAACTCGTTATTCATTACAATAACTTAGAAGAATTAGACGGTATTTTGTCTCATATAAACTAATTTTTTTAAACAACAATCAAAAACAGAAATTTCAAAATTGTACTTAACCGTAGTAAGTGCTTAGGTAGCTAGCATAAAAAGACCATTATATATGCTATTAATCATCCAGCTCATTAGCACAAGCATTTCTAGCCCTATTCAAGCTATTTAGAGACCTATTTATATCTAGAATTGACTCCCTAAGCGCATCACTTGTAACCATTATGTCATACGCGGGAATAAACTTATAATAATTTCCATTTAATTTTTTTATTTTTTCTTTATACATCCAAATAATATAATTGGCTATGGTTTCGAAATTATTAAATTTCTTGAAAGGTTTTGTATAATAAAGTTCCTTCAATGATTTCGCATAATCCTTCATCTAATTTTATATTAGCAAAAGCATTATATGCCAAAAAACTACTTGAAATCATATTATCACACTTAGAATTCTATATTTCATATATTTTTTCCTCGTATTATTAAGATAAAAAAGGAAATTATATTTCTAAAAACTTAAAAGAAAAACTACAATATATTTCTTAATTATTCAAAATAAAACTAACATTTATTCTTGTTTTTTCTATCTGATAATATGCTTTTTAACTCTCCTTGATGGAAACTATAGTAATTTATCGCCCACAAGTTATAATTAGGTATTGAAAAATCACCAAATGGCAAGCTAATGGAAAATAAAACAGTTCTTCATGGACAACATAAAAAAAACGGGGCGATACTCGTCAATTTTGCAGGCTGGCAAATGCCTCTGCATTATGGCTCTCAAATACAAGAACATCATGTCGTACGGCAAGACAGTGGCTTATTTGATGTTTCACATATGTTAGCCGTTGATATTACTGGAGAAAATGCAACCGATTATCTCAGTTTTTTATTGGCAAATAACCCACAACGCCTCACTCCTGGAAAAGCATTATATACCTGCATGTTGAATACCGAGGGTGGGATTCTGGATGACTTAATTGTTTATCAACTTTCGCAACAACAGTATCGCGTCGTGATTAATGCTGGAAATCGACAATCTGATCTCGATTGGATGAAAAAACAAGCACAACATTTTTCTTCTATTTCTCTCCTTGAACGGACCGATCTCGCCATTATTGCTATTCAAGGTCCTCATGCGCTGTCAAAGGCAAATAAAGCCTTTGATATCCATTTACAATCGTTGATCAAAGCTTTAAAACCTTTTCATTGTATTCAACAGGATGATTGGTTCATAGCAAGAACAGGTTATACCGGTGAAGATGGTTTAGAAGTCATCTTACCGATAACAGAAGCAGAAGACTTCTGGCAACGTTTAATTGACTGGGGTAACAAACCTTGCGGATTAGGTGCACGAGATACCTTACGATTAGAAGCTGGATTAAACTTACATGGCGCAGATATGGATGTCACAACGACTCCTTTAGAATCCAATCTCACTTGGACAATTGCCTGGAATCCTAGCGATCGAGATTTTATCGGACGCCAAGCATTACTCAAACAACTCGAAAATCCTTCGCGTAAACTAGTCGGTTTAGTCTTAGAAGAAAATGGTCGTATATTACGTAATCATCAAAAAATTATTACTCCCCATGGTGAAGGAGAAATTACCAGTGGAAGCTACTCCCCCACGTTAGGCAGTTCTATTGCTTTTGCTAGAATACCGCATGCACATAACGAAAATTATTGTAATGTCATCATGGGTACCAAGCAATATCAAGTACGTATCATTAAACCTCCGTTTATACGAAAAGGAAAAAAAACATTTATTTAAGAAATTGAATTTTTAAAAGAGTGATTATCATGAAAAAACTAACCAAACTAAAGTATACGACAACTCATGAATGGGTTCGTATCGAAGAAAATAATATTGCCTGCATTGGAATTACCGCCCATGCGCAGGAATTATTAGGCGATATCGTTTTTGCAGAATTACCTATTCTGAAAAAGAATGTAAAAAAAAATGAAGAAGTCTGCGTTTTAGAATCGGTAAAGGCGGCGGCTGATGTGTATGCTCCTCTTTCAGGGGTAGTGACTGAAATCAACACCACTTTGACTGACACGCCCGAACTTATAAACTCTGACTCCTACGAACAAGGATGGTTATTTCGAGTGCAATTTTCCGATGCTAGTGAATTAGAACATTTATTGGATTTTGCAACTTACCAACAACAAATTTTGGTTGAGGCCTAACATGCCATTTATTCCACACACTGATGTCGAAATCCAAGAAATGCTCGCTACATTGGGTGTGCATAGCATTGGCGATCTTTTTGATGAAATTCCCGCTCATTTACAAACTGCAGAATTAAATCAAGTTCCTGTCGGTTTAACCGAAATGGAAATGACACGCGTCACAGAACAACGAGGCCAGGAAAATAAACAAGGTCTTTGCTTTATTGGCGCGGGTGCCTACCAACATCATATTCCAGCCGCTGTTTGTGATATTACCCGTCGTGGTGAATTTATGACGGCTTACACACCTTACCAAGCCGAAGCGAGTCAAGGAACCTTGCAACTGATCTATGAATATCAAACCATGATGGCAAGTCTAACGGGCATGGATTATTCCAATGCTTCATTGTATGACGGTGCTTCTGCCTTAGCCGAAGCCGTTTTGATGTCGGTTAGAGCGAACAAAAAAACCCAATCAGCAAAAATCTTAATCCCACGGAGTTTACACCCTCATTATCGACAAACGCTACAAGCCATTGTGACCCAGCAAGCTATCGAATTGATTGATCTTCCATACTGTACAAAAGAAGGTAAAACATTATTATCAACACTTGAAGCATGGAAAAACCAAGATATTTGCGCTTTAGTGATATCCCAACCTAATTTTTTTGGTTCCTTAGAAGAAGTGGATCAATTAACTGATTGGGCGCATGCAAAACAAGCCCTTGTCATCGCTGTTACTAATCCCATGAGTTTAGCATTGCTGAAAGAACCGGGAAGTTGGGGAAAGCATGGTGCGGATATTGTCTGTGGTGAAGGACAAGCATTAGGTGTACCTCTTGCAGGCGGCGGACCTTATTTTGGTTTTATGTGTTGCAAAAAAGAATGGTTGCGCCAAATGCCAGGAAGAATTGTGGGCCGCACACTTGATAAAAACGGAAAACCAGGATTTACATTAACCCTACAAGCACGTGAACAACACATACGCCGGGCCAAAGCTACTTCAAATATTTGTACAAACCAAGGTTTATTAGTGACTGCAGCAACCATCTACCTGAGTCTATTAGGTCCTATGGGTTTACAGAAAGTCGCGCAGGCATCTCATCAGAATGCTCAGCAGCTCGCCAATCTATTAACGCAAATACCTGAGATAGAATTAATTTTCAATACTGTGTTTTTTCATGAGTTTGTTATTCGTTTACCTCAACCGGTTCCTGGTTTATTACGGGATCTAACAAAACTCGGAATACAAGGTGGTTATGATTTGTCTATATTTTATCCTGAATTAGGTCATGCCTTATTAATTTGTGTGACTGAAACTAAAAATCAAGACGATCTAAACAGATATCAACAAGAATTATCCAAATTACTTTCCGTATAACGTAAAAATTTTATGCTTATTTTTGAATTGAGCCAAAGTGGGCGCATTGCAAAAGCCCAAATACCTTCCGACTTATCGCTGAATCAATCCTATTCTATACCCGAAAATTTATTACGAAAAAAAGAAATTTTTCTACCTCAAGTTTCTGAATTACAAGTTGTACGGCATTTTACCCTCCTATCACAAAAAAATTTCTCGATCGATACCCATTTCTATCCGCTAGGATCCTGCACAATGAAGTACAATCCACGCGGCGTCCATCATTTGGCATCATTACCCGCTTTTCTTAATCAGCATCCTTTATTACCTGCAGAAAGTTGCCAAGGCACTTTACGTTGTCTCTATGAATTCCAAGAAATTTTAAAAGATGTCACCGGAATGTGTGGTGTTTCCTTAACGCCCATGGCAGGTGCTCAAGGTGAATTTGCTGGGGTTGCGATGATCAAGGCTTATCATGCTTCGCGCAATGATCATGCTAGAACCGAATTTCTTATCCCTGATGCCGCTCACGGCACCAATCCCGCTTCTGCTGTTATGTGTGGTTATAAAGTCCGTGAAATCCCAACGAATGCTGAAGGCGATTTAGATTTAGTGGCATTACGAGACGCAGTTGGAACCCAGACAGCGGGAATTATGCTAACCAACCCTTCAACCTTAGGGGTATTTGAAAGACAAATTGAAGAGATTGCTAATATTATTCATCAAGCTGGTGGAATACTTTATTATGATGGTGCTAACCTAAATGCTATATTGGGTAAGGTCCGTCCTGGCGATATGGGTTTTGATGTCATGCACCTCAACTTACACAAAACCTTCGCCACACCCCATGGTGGTGGCGGTCCCGGTGCAGGCCCTGTGGCGGTTGGAGAACGTTTACTCGACTTTTTACCGATACCTACTGTAACTTTTGAAAATAATCAATACCGCTGGCTAAATTTAAACGATCGGCCCCATAGTATTGGTCGCCTATCCACATTTATGGGAAATACCG
Organism: uncultured Gammaproteobacteria bacterium; assembly: GCA_949295795.1. GTDB lineage: Bacteria > Pseudomonadota > Gammaproteobacteria > Diplorickettsiales > Diplorickettsiaceae > Aquirickettsiella. The sequence goes on from CASFML010000125.1 coordinate 15,030, forward strand.
GTATTCTTTTACGCGCCTATTTCTATGCTCGCTTATTAGGTCGCGAGGGGCTGAAACGCGTCTCAGAAATCGCTACGCTCAATGCCAATTATTTATTTAAGCGTTTACAACACATTGGCTATCTTTCTGCTTTTCCACAACGCCGTGCCAGCCATGAATTTGTTTTGACATTAAAAAATTTAGCTAAACAATTTAATGTGACTGCGATGGATGTGGGAAAACGTTTACTTGATTTTGGCTTTCATGCACCCACAACCTATTTTCCTTTACTTGTTCCAGAATGTTTGCTCATCGAGCCGACTGAAACCGAGTCAAAACAAGAATTAGATCAATTTATTATGGCTATGCAAAAGATCTTAATAGAAGCAAAAGAAAATCCTTCCCTCTTAAATAATGCGCCGCATCATCTAAGTTTACAACGTTTAGATGATGTCAAAGCAGTACGAGAATTGGATCTTATCTGGGAAACTTAATTCCATATACTTTTCACAC
>CASFML010000126.1 GCA_949295795.1 uncultured Gammaproteobacteria bacterium
CAGAGAGAATCACTACATCACAATAGGCAACTTTTTGTTCAAATAACTGTTTTAGATTGGTATGTTTAAATTGATAAGGCATCTCTTCAAAATCAAGACGTATCAACTGCTGATGCAAACTGAGTATACGCAGCTTAGTTACAGTAGGTGATTGTGGTGTTTTGTATAAATAACAATTGACCCCCGCATGACTTAATTTTTTCTCGAGTGTTTCTCCTGCCTCATCACTTCCGCAAACACTAAGCAAGTCAACCTGTGCACCCAATGCAGCTATATTTAAAGCAACATTCCCAGCACCGCCTGGGCGTTCATCAAGGTTTTTTATATGCACTACCGGTACAGGTGCTTCTGGAGAAATCCTGGATGTATCGCCAGACCAATAACGATCCAGCATCACATCACCAACAACCAAAACGCGTATAGATTGAAATGAAGGGACTTGTATTTTCATTAAACCTCTTGTCAAAATCTTCTTCTTACATTTTAACTTCAAATAATCAGCCACATAGATATACTACGAAGATACTTAAATTTCTAGAAATTTGTTTAAGTTTTAATCAAACTCCTCTTTTCAGATAAATCTCTTTAAAAGCATATAGAGACGGCCGCTTAGTTTATGCGATAATACGCGTTAGAGTCCATTTTTACACATATTTTCCTTTATAAAGGTGACCCTCCTATGAGTGATGCAGTTAATGCTCGAGAAAAAGCCCTTAAAATGGCTATTAGCCAAATAAGAAAACAACATGGAGAAGGTGCTGTAATGCGTCTAGGTGAATCTAGTCGAGTCCCTGTAGACGTCGTCTCTACGGGATCTTTAGGTTTAGACATCGCCTTGGGAATAGGCGGATTACCACGTGGACGTATCATCGAAATTTATGGTCCAGAATCTTCTGGTAAAACGACACTCACTTTACAAACTATTGCCGAATGTCAAAAAATAGGGGGGGTCGCGGCATTTGTTGATGCAGAACACGCACTGGACCCAATATATGCCACTAAATTAGGTGTAAAAACAGCTGATCTTTTAGTTTCTCAACCTGACACGGGAGAGCAAGCATTAGAAATTGTTGATATGCTAGTCCGCTCTAACGCAGTCGATATTATTGTAGTCGATTCCGTTGCTGCACTAACCCCTCGAGCCGAAATTGAGGGAGAAATGGGTGACTCACATATGGGTTTACAAGCTCGTTTGATGTCACAAGCTTTACGTAAACTCGCGGGAAATATTAAACGCTCAAATACATTAGTTATCTTCATTAACCAAATCCGCATGAAAATTGGAGTTATGTTTGGCAATCCTGAAACAACAACGGGCGGCAATGCACTAAAATTTTATGCATCAGTGCGTCTTGATATTCGACGTACCGGTTCCATCAAAAAGGGTGATGAAATCATTGGTAATGAAACTCGGGTCAAAGTAGTAAAAAACAAAGTTGCTCCTCCATTTAGGCAAGCAGAGTTTGAAATTCATTATAATCAAGGAATTTGTCATATTGGAGAAATTGTGGATCTAGGGGTAAGCTTCGGGCTAATCGATAAAGCTGGGGCCTGGTATAGCTATCAGGGCGAACGAATTGGCCAAGGAAAAGATAATGTAAAACAGTTCCTAAAAGATCATATTGAAATTTCTCAAAAGCTAGAAACGGAAATTCGGAAAAATTTACTCAACCCATCTGAAAATAATCTATCTGAAGTACCAGAACTAGAAGCCGGGGCTATTGAATAAGTCTCCATGACATATGGTATATAAAGTTAAGGCTTTAGAAATTGATAAAGACATCCACCAAATTGCGTTGGATTATTTAGCAAGAAGAGAACATACTCGTTTAACACTTCGGGAAAAATTGATGCAAAAAGGATTTTCGCATCAATCCGTGGAAAATGTTTTAGATAGTTTAATTCAACATGGATTTTTAAATGAAGAGCGTTTTTGTGAAGCATTTGTACAAAAACGTATAAAAAAAGGATATGGACCTGTTCGAATTACTGCCGAAGGTCATCAATATGGTTTAAATAAAGAGATTATTTTTTCGCAACTACCCCAAGATGAAGAATTTTGGTTAGCCATTATAAAAAAAATTCTGGAAAAGAAATTCCGTTTTAGTCATCTACAAAAAGAGCAATTACAGCAAATACGCTATCTTCAACATCGAGGCTTCAAACTTGACCAAATAAAAGCAGCACAAAAAATTTATCTTCATCAAGCCAAATAAATCCAACTTATTTTTTAAAAAATAGATAAACCTTACGTTTAGGAATATATGATGACTATCCTACCAAAATTTAAAGAAATTAATCCAGACAATATAGTCAGAGAATTAGACATTTTACTTACCAATAATCGCTTAGAGTTAAAAAAGCTATTAACCGAAGTTATCCCCCTTGATTGGAGCTTTATTCAGAAGTTAGATGATTTAGATGACCGGCTTCAACATTTTTGGTCTCCGATCAATCATCTTTATGCTGTTAAACAAACTCCAGAATTACGATATGCTTACAACGAATGTCTACCGAAACTAAGTGTATATAGTTCCGAATTAAGTCAAAATCAAACTCTCTATCAATCCATTAAAAATTTAGCAAATAGTGATTACCAATTTAATTATGCCCAAGAAAAATATCTCCATAATGAATTGCGAGATTTTCATTTAGGTGGTGTGGATTTACCCAAAACCCAACAAAAAAGATACCAAGACATTCAAACACAGCTATCACAATTATCCAATCAATTTGAGGAAAATTTACTGGATGCTACAGCTGAGTGGTCTAAATTCATTAATAATAAATCTGAGCTAAAAGGAGTTCCTGCTTATATTATTGCAAATGCTGAAAAAACAGCACAAGAAAAAAAGTTATCCGGCTATTTAATTACTCTAGATTATCCTTCCTATTTTCCCATAATAACTTATGCAGAAAATCGTGCTCTACGAGAAGCCATCTATAAGGCTCACATTACACGAGCTTCAGAACTCAGTAATCTGAACCTAGATAATAGTAAAGTAATGTTTAGTATACTTAATCTACGTCATGAATTGAGCCAAATACTTGGCTTTAAAAATTATGCTCAAAAAAGTTTAGCTTCTAATAAAATGGCAAAAAACCCTGAAGAAGTGCTTAAATTTTTAGAAGAATTACTTGTTTATACGCAACCTAAAGCAAAAGAGGAATGGAAGGAACTTTCAGATTTTGCTCGATCTGAAGATCAAATTGATAATCTACAAGCTTGGGATATTTTATATTATCGAGAAAAATTACAAGAAAAAAAATTTGGTATTTGTGATGATACTTTACGCTGCTATTTTCCTGTGACTAAAGTACTTTCTGGGCTTTTTAACTTAATAGAACGTTTATTTGGAATGCAAATCCAAGAAGTAAAAGACATTGAGGTCTGGGATCCAGAAGTCCGATTTTTTTCAATTACTGATCAACAGCAACAATTACGGGGCCAATTTTATTTAGATCTTTATGCAAGGCCTGAAAAGCGCGAGGGTGCTTGGATGGATGATTACCAATCAAGACGGCTTTTAAGTAATGGAGATATTCAAACTCCGATTGCTTTTTTAACCTGTAATTTCTCACCTCCAATTAACTTGGAACAAATTCCTCTATTAACACATGAAGAGGTTTTAACCTTATTTCATGAATTTGGTCATGGTTTGCAACATATGCTAACCACAATTGATCACTCTGCTATTTCAGGTATTAATGGCGTTGCCTGGGATGCTGTAGAATTACCAAGTCAATTTTTAGAATATTTTGTTTGGGAAAAATCAGTCTTAGACCAAATCAGTTGCCACTATAAAACAGGTAAACCTCTACCTGATACACTGATTACTAAAATGCGTGAAGCAAAAAATTTCCAAGCTGGCCTACAATTATTAAGGCAATTAGAATTATCCTTATTTGATTTTCGACTACATATAGAATTTGATCCAGCAAAGGGCTATGAACAGATTCAAAATTTACTCGATTCAATACGCAAACAAATTGATATAATACCTATAGCTTCATTCAATCGATTTCAACATGGATTTTCGCATATCTTTGCCGGTGGTTATGCTGCTGGATACTATAGTTATCTTTGGGCAGAAGTTTTAGCCTGTGATGTGTTTGCCAAATTTCAAGAAGATGGATTCTATAATGAAAAAACAGGAAAAGCATTTTTACACAGTTTTTTAGAACAAGGTGGTGCAATTGATGCTATCGAATTATTTAAAAAATTTCGCGGTCGTGAACCAAAAATACAAGCTTTTTTAAAAAGCTTAGATTTAAATTATTAACCAAATTTAGAAATCTAGCTTCAAACGCCTAGATAAACTTGAACTAAATCTATTTTGAGGATCCCAATTTTGCTTAACGGTCAACCATTCTGGGTATCGCTTATACATTTCCCGAAATAGCTTTGGTTTTAAACGTGCATCTTTTGCCAAATAAATTCTGCCGCCCGCCTGAATAACTATCTCATCCAAAATATCTAAGGAATTGAATAACTGTTTACTGGAAATAGGAATATCAAGCGCCAATGTAATTCCAGCTAATGGAAATGATAAAGGAGCAAGATCCTCTTCCCCAAAACGTTTTAGCACCGCTAAAAAAATAGGATGTTTATATTTATGCAAAGTCTCTAAAATTTCTTTAATTGCAAAATAAGCAAACTCATTGGGTATTACACATTGATATTGAATAAACCCTCGTTTTCCATATAGACGAGGCCAATTTCTTATTCGGTCCAAGGGGAAAAAATAATTTGGATAAGGTTGGAAATAAATTTTATTATTTTTTGACAAATAATAATAGTAAATTTTATTAAATAATTTCACCCATTTTGAATTTAAAAAACAACCAGAAAGCAAATTAGGGTATTTTAAAGAAAAATATTTTGGAATAAAAAAAGGTTGTTTTTGTTGAGAAATGGGAAGTTCCAATAAGCCTACATGTGCGGCTTTCATAATAATGCCATGAGTTAACGGAGTATTTAAAACATCTAACCAAGCTACACTATATTCGAACTCATTATCCCCTTTAACCAGCTCTTCTAATAATTGTTTTAAGTTATTTTTGGCTTGATGTTGTACCTTCATATAAGCTGTTTCAATTCGCTTCAATTGTAAGGTTACAACACCAATAATACCTGTTAAGCCCATACCACCAATCGTCGCCCAAAATAATTCTGGAAAAACTTTAGGTGAACAATCTATTATTGCTCCATTAGCAATAATAAGTTGTAAACTGAGTATATGTTGTCCTAAAGAACCTGCAAAACAATGATTTTTTCCATGGATATCAGTAGCAACACACCCACCTAAAGAAACTTCTGCTGTTCCGGGTACTACAGGCAGAAACCAACCTCGCTTAATTATAAACTCCAAAATCCTTGCTAGACTAATACCTGACTCAACTGACAATATACCTTTATGGACATCAAACTCGAGAAAACGATCTAACCGATTTGTTAAAATAATTTCCCCTTGTGCATTTAAAGCGGCGTCACCGTAACTTCCTCCTGAACCACGCGCTATTGAAATTATTTGGCTTGGTTTGAGTTCAGCATAACTTTCAGGACGAGATACTAACGCCGGCGGCTCTATAGGATAACCATTAAAACTCGTTTGACATTTTTTACACCAACTCATGCTACTATCCAGTTAGAGGTGCTAAATGTTTCAAATTAAATCTCGACAACTCTTCATTTAAATATTTTCTTATATCAGCGGCATTATCCATTGCTAAAATTCGCATTAATGCATCTCTGGCTTGATGAAAACTGATTTGGCGGATGACTGATTTTATTCTAGGAATAGAAAAAGAGTTCATGCTTAGCGCATCAAATCCCATCGCTAAAAGCAGCGGGATAGCTAAAGGATCGCTGGCCATCTCTCCACAAATGCTAATCGGTTTTTGTGCCTGATGAGCGGCTTCAACAATTTGAACTAATGCTTTCAGAACCGCGGGCTGAAAAGGATCATATAAGTTAGCTACGCGCGGGTTATTGCGATCTACAGCTAACATATATTGTGTGAGATCATTGCTTCCTACTGATAAAAACTCAACCCGTTCAGCGAGTGCCCGAGCTTGGTAAATGGCTGAAGGTACCTCAATCATTATCCCAATCGGTGGCTTACAAGCATGACATTCTTCACTCACTACCTTTTCATAAGCTTGATCAATCAAACGTAAAGCATGATCAGCTTCAGCAACACAGCTAATCATTGGCAACATAATACGTAAATTATTAAATTCTAAATTGGCTCGAAGCATTGCGCGGATTTGTATTAAAAATATTTCTGGATGATCTAGCGTTACGCGAATCCCACGCCAACCTAAAAATGGATTATCCTCTTTAATAGGAAAATAAGGTAATGCCTTATCTCCTCCGATATCTAAGGTACGCATTACAACGGGTCGGGGAGAAAATGCCGCTAATAATTGCCGATATAAACCATATTGTTCATCTTCCGCTGGAAAGCAATCTCGAATTAGAAAGGGCACCTCTGTACGATATAGCCCTATACCTTCCGCACCCGCTGTTAACGAAAGGCTTGCATCAGCCATTAGACCAGTCTTTACCCAAAGCGCGATGCTATAACCATCTAAAGTTTTTGCAGGTAACTCTCGTAGTGCCTCAAGACTATTTGTAAATTCACTTTGTTGTTGTATTAATGTAGTAAAATTTTGTTTAACCCTTCCCGAAGGAGCAACTATAATACGACCTTGAGAGCCATCTACGATTAGGGTCTGAGCTTCAAGCTGGTTTACTGGCAAATTTTCTACACCAGTAACAGCAGGAATTCCTAGAGAGCGAGCTAATATGGAAAGATGGGAATGGCTGGAACCTTTTACCGAAACTATACCTGCTAACCGTCCCTCAGGTACTTCTGCTAGAGCAGAAGGGCTGACTTCCTCCCCAATTAAAATAGTATTTTCGGGGTAGAAAGGAGGAGTAAATTGATTGTTTTGTAAATGCATTAAGATTCGGCGCCCTAAATCTCTTAAATCCGCCGCTCTTTCACGCAAATAATCATCATCAACTTTCTCGAATTGTTGCACATGTGTACTAATAACCGACTGCAAAGCGGCCTGAGCCCATTGATGAGAAGCTTTAATGGCTGTTATTACTTCTTTTTCCAAACTAGCTTTATTTAAAATCGCTAAATATACATCAAATAATGCTTGCTCTTCTTCTGGCAACACAGACACCATATGTTTTTTTAAGCGGTGGATATCATCACGTGCTGCTTTAAAAGCTTTTTTTAATTGAGTTATCTCAGCTAATAAATCATCTGCTCTCTTATAGGGGACTGCTTCTAAATCAGCAAATGGATAAGCGACAACTACTTGCCCTATGGCAATACCGGGTGCACTCGCAATCCCCTGAAAGCTAATATCTTGTTGTAATTGTTTTTTATTTTCCTTAAATAGAGAAAATATTTCTCCTGTTGCCTCTGCATGCGCTAGTACACCACCTAATTGAGCCGCCATAGTGACCAAAAAAGCTTCTTCCGCTTCATCAAAACAACGTTGTTCTTCTTGTTGAACAACTAATACCCCTAATAAAGCACGATTATGAATAATAGGAACACCCAAAAAAGCTTTATAACGTTCTTCACCAATATCAGGAATATATAAAAAATCACGATGTTCAGGCGCATTTTCAATATTAATCAATTCACCCGTGCGTCCAACTAGGCCAACTAAACCTTGATCAAAACCAAAGCGGACTTTTCCAACACATCTAGGATTTAAACCATCCGTTGCAAGTAAAACGTAATTTTTTTCGCTATCAAGCAGAAAAACTGTGCAGGATTGAGTATTCAAAGCTTCACGGATCCGTTTTACTAAGGTTCCTAAAGCCTCTTTAAAACTTTGCGCTGCGCTGATTTCTTGAACAATACGACGAAGTATCTTCAACATAGCAAACACCTAACTTATTAATATTTGGGCATATAATTAAATTACGGTTTAAAATATTTACATCTATGCCAATCTAAACCCTAACATGCTCAAATAAATTTATATTTGATTATTCGACTTTTTCTACCAACGTTAAGTTGCTACATAATTTACTAGCCCGTCTTTGCTGCATAATTTTAGAGGGAAGCAATGTTGCTAATTCTTCTAACGCTCGCCGATAAACATGTCTCTTAAATGTAATAACTTGCCTAATAGGATACCAATAAGGAGCCCAACGCCAACGATCAAATTCTGGCGAACGAGTCACATCAAACCGAATTTTTTCCGGGCTACCCCTCACGCAAAGCAAAAACCATTTTTGTTTTTGTCCGATGCATAATGGTTGTATATGGGAGCGTCGTAAATGATGGGGTAGCCAATAATATAACCAATTTTTCGTCCCTCCTAGTAACTCAACATCTGTATCCTCTAATCCTAATTCTTCATAAAGTTCTCTGAATAGAGCTTGCTCAGGTGTTTCATTAATTTGAAGACCTCCTTGAGGAAATTGCCAAGCATGTTGGCCAATACGTCTAGCCCAAAGGACTTGTCCAACAGAATTAGCAACTATAATACCTACTCCTATACGAAAACCTTCCTCGTCGATCACACGATACTCTCCACATAAATTAGGCTTACATTGTTTCATAAAAGTACTGGGGGGTAAACTATCTTAGGACTTCTAGATTTAATTTTTTATCTTCGAGAGAAACTGCTACAAAAAACAGTCAGAACGATTCATGCCTACCAAAATATGGATTAACCGCAGATTGTGTCTTCATTCAACGATTGGGATTTTCAAGAAAAATTTCAATTTCCCCTAGAATAGTTAGGCATTTACCGGTCATTTATTCAAAATATCAAGCTCAACTATTAAAAATATTTTTTGCCATTGAAAGACCGTATTTACAGAAATCTTTTTGCAAATCAATTCAAATAGCAAAAATTTCGGTGGAGAGGGGTTTCAAGCTCTTAAGAATTATTTTTTTGTACTAACGAATCGATTCATACCCATCAATGAGACCTCTTTTAGAAAAAACAATTTGCCATAACTGAAGATCTCGTGCTCTAAAAGCACCTGCGCATGCCAGCAAATAATATTTCCACATCCGATAAAACGCAGAATCATAATCTTTTTTTAAAAAAAACCAAGATTTATTAAAATTTTCAAACCAAGCCATTAGGGTTTTATCATAATAAACTCCAAAATTATGCCAATCCTCCATAATAAAAAGTCCTTCACTTGCTTTTCCAATTTGACGAATAGAGGGTAAAATTCCATTTGGAAATATATATTTATGAATCCATGGATTGGGGTAATATTTTGATGTATTACTTCCTATTGTATGTAATAAAAATAATCCTGAATCTTTTAAACAGCGATGGGCAATTTCCATGTAAGTTTTATGATTTTTTGGCCCTACATGCTCAAACATACCTATCGAACAGATGCGATCAAATACTCCATTAATATCCCTATAATCTTTAAAAAGTATTTCTATGGGCCAACCTTCACATTTTTTTTTGGCGTAATGATATTGTTCCTTAGATACCGTTAATCCTACCACTGAAACTCCATAATTTTCTGCAGCATAACGAGCAAAACTTCCCCATCCACAACCAATATCTAATATTTTCATACCCGATTTTAGTTTTAATTTTTCACACGCCAAAGCCAATTTATCTTGCTGTGCATCATCTAAATTCTTGCTTTTTTTCCAATAAGCACAACTATAGGTCAAGTTCTTATCCAACATCGCTTGATATAATGAATTTCCTTTATCATAATGATGTTCACCTACTTCAAATGCACGAGACTTTGCTTGCAAATTAAAGTTACTTATAAAAACTCTACGAAGCTTTTCTTTAATAAAATAATACAAAATATATTTATTTTTTTTTATATTTTCTGATAGTTCTGTACGCAATAAACAAAAAAAGAATTCATCGAGTTTTTCGCAATCCCACCAACCTTCCATATAGGATTCGCCTAATGCTAAAATGGGGTTTTTGAACAATCGCATATAAAAACGCTCATTATGCACCTGAATGTCTCTAGGATTTTTTCCATTAATTTCAATATGCGCCTCTCTTAACAACTGCTGGATTAATTTTTTAGCGTACGATGATTTCATTGAAATATCCTTTATAAAATAATCTAATCTGAACCTTATACCTTTTACAACCCATAACAAATTACGATATAGTGGTCCAATGGATTTATTAATATTGATCTAGATTTTCAAAACTATGGCGAATTCTTCTTTAATTAGGAATCTTCTTTCTAGCACTGTCTATAATCATCAGACTTTGCAACTTGGATTTATTGAAACACACGTATCCTGGGTTATATTAACTGGCCAATATGCTTATAAAATAAAGAAACCAGTAAATTTTGGCTTTCTAGATTTTTCAACTTTAAAAAAACGCAAGCATTTCTGTGAAGAGGAATTACGATTAGGGCAAATATTTGCGCCTGAAATTTATCTCGCCGTTGTACCTATCACAGGAACCATTGATCACCCAAAAATTAATGGTGACACTGGACCTATTTTAGAGTATGCGATTAAGATGTGCGAGTTTTCTCAAGATAACTTACTCAGCGCGCTACTAAAACAAGGAAAGTTAAATACAACCCTTATTGATAAATTAGGGCAATTAATCGCGGACTTTCATAAAAAAACATCTATCGCGCCAAAAAATTCCAGATTTGGTCTTCCTCACGAAGTACATGCCCCTACTCAGCAAAATTTTGAACAAATAATTCCTTTACTTAGTGACTCTAAGGATATAGCTCAAATAAAGAAGTTAGAAATATGGGCTAATGAACAATTTACTAAACATAAAAAACTATTTGAAGAACGCAAAGAAAAAGGCTTTATTCGTGATTGTCATGGAGATTTACATTTAGCTAATATTATTCTCTATCATGACAAACTGATTCTTTTTGATCGCCTCGAATTCAATGAAGATCTACGATGGACAGATGTGATTGCTGATCTTGCATTTATAGCGATGGATTTAGCGGGAAAAAAACAACCCAAACTAGCCAATCAATTAATCAATACTTATCTACAATTTACAGAAGATTATGAAGGACTAAATTTATTAGCCTATTATCTTTCTTATCGAGCAGTAGTTCGTGCCAAAATAGCTTTATTCCGTTTAAACCAAAAAGATTTAAATAATAAGGAAAAATTAGATATTCGCGCAGATTATTACAACTTTATAAATTTAGCGGAATCATATATTCAACCTAAAAAAACTAGTTTAATCATTATGCATGGACTCGCAGGATCTGGAAAATCAACTATTGCAAAAAAAATAGCCATAGAATGTGATGCAATTCAAATAAATTCTGATGTCATTCGTAAACAATTATTTAACCTATCTTTGTATGAAAATTCTAATTCTATTCCTTATGGAGGAATTTATACCTCTGAATCCACAGATAAAACTTATAACAAGCTTTTAAGCTTAGCGGAAATTATAATTAAAGCAGGCTTTATGGTAGTAATAGATGCTACATTCCTCCTTCATAGTCAACGAATTATGTTTTATAATTTAGCGGATTTTTTAAAAGTACCATTCTATATACTTTATTGCCAAGCCAATGATCTAGAACTTACACAACGAATAAAAAAACGTGCCATTAGAAATAATAGTATTTCTGAAGCAAACTCAATTATTTTAGAATACCAAAAAAAATTAATAGAACCTCTATCCAACTCCGAAAAAAAACATACATTTGTTATTAATAAAATATTGTCTACTTTTAAAAGTGCTTTAAATAATATTCGTTCGAAAAAAAATTGATGATTTTAATTTTTCACTACTTAAATTGAAATAATATACTTTAAATAAAGAGGATTGTTATATGTTTGATACAAAATTTATTGATGATACAGTTAAACGACTTAGTGAAAGTTTGCCACCCGGATTAAATAAATTTAAAAAAGACTTAGAAAAAAATTTTCGAGCTATTTTACAGAGTATGCTCACAAAACTTGATTTGATAACAAGAGAAGAATTTGATATACAAAAAAAAGTTTTAACAAAAACTCGTAATAAACTAAATATAATAGAAAAACAAATGGCCTATTTAGAAACGCAGATAGGTAAGCCAAAAAGCAAAAAAAATGTAAAATAGAAAATATATAGTTGAATTTTTAGTAAGATATTATGGTAATAGGATTCTTAGGACTGAAAAATAAGAAACACTATGTATTGACCTTACCTGAGGATGGTAAATGAACAACAAAGCCATCTAAAGTTAAGTTTAAAAAATATATTAATATAATAAAAATACAGAAGGAACTGATTATGTCGATAGCTGTTGTGCAAACTCGTGCAAATGCTGGTATTGAAGCACTTCCTGTTACTGTTGAAACTCATATA
>CASFML010000127.1 GCA_949295795.1 uncultured Gammaproteobacteria bacterium
AAAAGAAAATGATAGCAAAACAAAGGCTTGGCTTTATGCGCGTGATGAATGTCAGGTCAATAGGGCAGCGTTATTTTCTGATTTATTTTCTTATACTGACCAATCGAGTTTATTACAAGCGGTTAAAACTAATCTTTCAATACAAGCTATTTTTGGAGATAACAAGAAATTAGCTATCACTGCTCATAGTAAAGCATTGAGTGGTTTGAAACCAGAAACGATGGAAAAAACCGAGGCTGTTTTTCAGGAATTGAAAAATTACTATGTGTTGGCCTTAGTAAGAGCACATCCAGAATACCAAAAAAAGTTGCCCTTGCTGAAACAAATGGAATGCGTAGTTAAAAATTTCTTTAAATCAACTCCGAAAATAGGAGAAGATCGATTGAAGAGTGTACAAATATTTGTCGGTAATTTATGTGTTGTGTTTTCTGCCGAAAATACAAGCGCTATGAACTTGGCTTTAGGTGATTTTGATAAAAATTATGCGAAAAGGCTCCAAGAAGAAAAAAAGGTCGATTGCAGTGTTCTCTATTCTATAATAAAAAGGATGATAGAGGGTCCTCTTTCAGCAATCAGACACCAGATAAATGGGCAGCTTGAAGAAAATTCCTGCGATCCATTGATTGGGCCACAACCAAAAGAGGGGGGGGTGACTACAGAAGATAAAGGGAAGGAAACTGCACAAGTTCGAGAACAAGAAGAAAGTGAAGAAAAAGAAATCGTATTAGAGAAAGTAGCCCATTTGAAGACTTTAATAAAGCAAGAAGCACGGGCTTCATCTTTATCCGCTTCCGTAAATCTAACAACATCACGAGTGGCGCTATTTTCAAATCCAGGTTCATCGAAAACAATACCATCAGAGGAAATGTATTCTAGTTCTCTCCCAACAAAGTTTTATTATGGCTCCTAATACGGATATTCCAGCCACAGACTCGGCAAACCAGATATTGCAGTTCAATCCGCCCCTTTGGATAACTCATTGTTTGTCGATGTCTGTGACTAAAGGCCAAATTTGGACCTCAAATTGGGTTAAATCTTTACAAAAAGGAGTGGAAGAGGCGGGTTCAAAGGTTATTGAAGAGGGGTATCAACAACTCACTATTCAACTCAATAGCCTGTTGCATCAGCCAAACTCAACTGACGGGAACAGTCAGAATGATGGAGTAACTGTTTTATTGCGGCAGTTACTGGTGATGCATGTTTATTTAGAGGTTGTCGCAGAATATTATCCCTTTCTAATCCAAGCAAATCAATGGATAGAGCAGGTTATCCATGTGATGACTATTACACCCAAAAAGATCTACTTAAATCAGTTGGGTTTATTAATGGAAGAGGCTCTATGCGAAAAATATGAAAAGCAGCCTTTAGATAACAGGGTAGATCGGGCTTTATTTAAGATCTATCAACATACTTTGATTCTCTATTTTCAACAGTTATTGGATTGCCTTCATAATACGACTCAAGATGCACCGTGCGATGCAGAAGAGAGTGAATATGAATCCTATATTCGTGTGATTTGTATATTACATGCTTACACCGCTCAATTATCTACTTTACCGTTAACAGAAACAGAACATTTACCAAGTCTGTTACTGGATCAATTAACGCAACTTATAAAACTCACGAGTACATTGGATTTATCGCCTTCATGGATGGAGCGATTGAAGCAGTGGCTACTATGGTGTTTTAATAAATTGAAGTTATGGCACATAACAATACCCAGCGCTGCGCAGACTTCCTCTGCATCGTTACTGGCTATTAGTCGGCAATTGAGAAAATCTACTGCAGAAACGATTAGGAAAAAAAGGGTGCAATCACTTCATGTGATACGAGAACGTTGTTGGTTATATTTTTCATTGTATGAGCAACTCATCAGTCAATGGTGTAATGAAGAAGAACGACATGCACTGGAATATCATGCAACTGCGCTGGCTCTATTTGAAAGTTTTATGAGTACTTTTGAATGCCCATCGTCGTTTAATAAAGGGATTTTACGTGAGAATCCTCTGATGTCATACCGAAGTGCCAAGTTCAATCGAAAGCAAATCACGCCAGTTCCGCATTGGGAGCCCTTAGTAGATATTGCCTTAAATAAACTAGGCACTGATTTATTTATTAGAGGTTGGTTTATCTATAATTGCTATTCTAATAGAGCATCCCTATTGCACTGGTTGGTTGAGCGACAAGAACCTCGTTTAATGGCTACTATCAAAGATTATGTAACCACCGAAGAGAGAGACTTTCAGATAGATGAAATTTCCAATTTTGACAAAAGAAATCTGTATCGTTTTGTTCAAGCTACTTATAAAGATTTCTGTGCCGACGTCAATTTGATTACGCAAATGATCTTGAGTGTTTGGTTTAAAAAGATTGGAATCAATATCTCTCATGCTGATTTAGCGGCTATTTTATCGCAACCAGGACGTTGGTTATATCATAAAAAACAGGAACCTCCATCAACACGATCCCCATACTGGGAAGATACTACTCCAAATCTTGCCTATATTTTGTATCGTGCGATTGAATACTTAGGCGCTGGTTTATATTTCTTTCCACCCTTACAACAACGTTGGTCTGCATTACAATTGGCACTATCAGTCGATCCCGATAATCCAGCAGAATTTGTTCATAACCACCATGCTGAGATTGCCACGATCATTAAAAAATTATTATTGATATTTCATTTAGATCATAAATCTAAAGCGAGTAGGGATAACCTATTATTAAATTATTTGGCAAAGTCTTATATTCCGCAGATTCAGTCTGCCAAAAATAATTTACAAAAATTCAGAGAATTAGATCACGATGAATTACAAAGTGAGCATGCGGAAAAAACGGCAGATTCTTTATTACGGCAATTGAAAATGCTTGTATTTGATTGCGTGCATGCTCATCTTAGAAGTATGCAATGGATTATCAATGCGCTTTCTTTATCACCCGAAGAATTACAACGAGAGCATACCCAGGAAAACTGTAACTATATCAATAAAGTCAAAGAAGTAGATGCTGAAATAACCAGGGCCCGAAAAAGTGAAAAGGAGGCACGTAGAGAGAAAGAAGCTGCATTGGAGGAAATAGTGCGTTTAGAAGCGATATTGGCTAAACAAACGCAGGCTAAGTTAGTTCCTAAAAACATAATAAAATCAGGGATGACGTTATTTTCTGCAGCTCCTCAAAAAACACAATCTGAGGTTGTGAATTCTAATTCTGGGTTAACAAAGGTTCACAATGGCTTCTAACATAGATATTTCAGCTGTAAGTTCGGCGAATGAGGGGAGTAGTCTTTTATATGTTAACTTACAAATTCAATAAGAGATAACTAAACATAAATAATTATAGTGATAAGCAAAAGACGGTCTTTTCTCATCCAAATAGAGAATAAGTTATAGTTTGAATTCACTTTTATTATCCAACTGAAGTTTTTAATAATAGGTCAAGAAATGAAGGGTGAAGGGTAAAAATGAATCTAGTTGATGCATATAAACAATTACTTAAAAAAAGTCATCATAATCTCAAAGAGCATGGATATACCCGTAAGGCCGGCATATTTTCTAAAAAATATAAAGATAACTGGGGAATTATTGGTTTTCAAAAAAGTTGGAGTAGTAGTAATGAGTTTGGAATAAAATTTACTATTAATCTCGGTGTTTATTCAAAAGCTGTTGCTGAGCTATTAGATCCGACACGTATCAAGCCTAAACCTGTAGTTTGGGATTTGCATTGGGGACAGCGTATAGGACTTCTATTTCCGGAAAAGAATGATAAATGGTGGGTTATTGATGAGAACACTTCAATGGAACTTTTAGAGCATGAAATTCAAGAATGCTTATTGCAAAAAGTTATACCTGAAATTGACAAATGTATTAATAATAATCATTTAGTAGATTTATGGGTAACTAATCAATTACCTGGAACAGGTCTTTTATATAGACAAAGCGTTCCTTTTTCGCCAGATTATAAAAGTAGACTTTCTAAACTAAAAGAGCAAAAAAATAATGAAAACTAATAGTGAATTATTGCTTGGCACGTGGATTCGCGATTCAGAGGATATTGAATCAATTCGAGAATTTGGAAATGTGAAGCTTCATTTTACAGAGGATGGTCAGCTTATTTATACGATCTTCAATAAACATAAGGATCAAAAAATATTTCTTACGTATCGGGTTGAAAATAATGTGCTTATTACCGATCAGCCCTCTGATCCTCGTGAAGAACATACAAAATTTCAAATTACAGAAGAGGGTAGATTAGAACAAGAATGCTCAGATGGTGGGATTTCACGCTATATCCGCGATCAAGTACAAAATAATTTGAAAGACTTAGTTCAGGTTTACAAAACAATTGTAGCCCATAATAAGTATAATTTTGCCCAGTTTGTTGGGTTTTACACAGCACATATCGTTTGGCTACTAGAAGATCTTCTAGCGGGTGGGAGTGTTTCCCCATTGCTTGCTATTCAAAAAACTGATGAAACTTGGATTGAGCGTGTTGAGAGCTCTTCCTATGAATGTGCAACAGCCAAAGCTAAAGAACTTTATGACACTATTCCTCTTTACAGCGGGGAATATGCATTACTTGCCTACGATGCTTTTTTAACTCAAATGGATGATTATAAGGAAGCGCTAGTAATTCAAGCCTTAGAAAACAAAGAACGAAAAGGAAGAACCTATTTGTTAACCGTTCCATACCGTTTAGAATGCAGCGGAGGTTTGACCATTGGTCAAATTAGAGTGATTCTTCCTAGAGGTTTGTCCAATCCAGATATAGACATATTTTTAAATAACTTTAAGGAAGGGGCTAGTACTCATACTAAAGGATTTGAATTTTGGAATAATCATCAGGATTGCGACTCAGATCCTATAATGATTGTAGAAGATTAGACAAGATATAGTTTGTAATGCAATAAGTTTGATTTTCTTATAGGGAAAAGACAAGTTTCTCCTCATCAAAATCCAGAAAATAAATCCGATAATAAAACTTATCGGATGTTATTCTAAGTAGCTTGACGCGCATTTGGAGTAGCAAAATCTAGTAATTTTCTCGGCCGATTATTCAGCCTATCCATAATATCCCCAAGTTCATTTTCTGTAATGTAACTAAAGTCAGAACCTTTTTTTAAATACTGTCGGATTAGTCCATTTGTATTCTCATTGAGTCCACGTTCCCACGAGGAATAAGGATGCGCGAAATAAAAGTCAGTTTCTAATTCCTGGCTAATCTTTTCGTGATACGCAAACTCGCTCCCATTATCCGCCGTAATTGTCAGAACTCTATCAGCTATCGGCTTCAGGGATGAAATAATGGAGGAAGAAACTAAGTCAGCCGTTTTATTTTTAACTTTACTCAATACGGTTGTCTTACTTACTCGTTCAACGAGTGTAACTATTGCTTGTTTCCTATTTTTGCCTATGATGGTATCGATTTCCCAATCACCTAATCGTTGTTTTTGATCAACAATTGATGGTCGTACGTCAATAAAGCGGCGGTTTTTTATTGCTCCTTGCCTTTTAGGACTACCGTAACGCTTTCGATATCTTTTGCTTTGATGACGCAAATGCTTATATAAATTACCGCCCTTTTGTTTGTCTTTCAAAATATATTGATAAATACATTCATAACTGATTGAAAACAAATTGTGTCGTTTTGCATAACCACTAATTTGCTCAGGACTCCATTGAAACTGAAGTTTTTCATCAACAAATTTTTCAACTATTTTAGTTAATTTAATATGTTTAGGTTTATTCTTATGTCTTTCATCGGCATAAGTCTGAGCATAGTGTGTTTTATATTGCCAACAACCCCATTGGGTACGCATAAGCTGGGTGTTACGTTTAAATTCTCGACTAATCGTTGACTTATGGACTCTTATTTCTTTGGCTATCTCCGTTTGCTTGTAACCTGCTTTCCATAACCCGTAAATTTGACATCGTTTCCTAAAATCAAGTTGTTTGTACTTCTTCATGCTGCAATCTTTTATTATTTACATAAACAATATTTATTATAATTTTATTGTCTATTATTTGTACAAAAGTTGCGCTTATCACTTGAATTCACCAAATTTGTGATTTGTGACATGTTGTTTGGCTGAGTTCATGAGGAACCCCTCTATTACAATCTAATTTTCTTTTTTCAGAAGTTCATTGAGTTTTATTCTAATTTCTTCTACAAAAGGCTCGTCAAATAATTCATTATGTTCCCCTGATATTCTATAAATTTCTAATTTTGGTAAATAAGATTGCCATCCATTATATGGTTGATTTCGCCCTTTTTTTTGTTTTTCGATAGCTTTTAATAAAATAACTCTCTCTTTGTAAGGTTTTACCTCATAGATCGCACCTATTTTATTAACATTCTCATATTGTGTTTTAATAAATCTCTCTTCTTGTTTTGAAATCTTTTGTTTTAAATTAATTCCTTTTAATATTTCTCCAAACTTTCGCATATCATTTTTTTTAAAAGTAGCAAAACTATCAATTAAAATAACCATTTCTACTACTTGTCCTCTAGATTTTAATTGTCTGGCCATTTCTAAAGCTACAACTCCTCCAAATGACCATCCTCCTAAACGATAAGGACCTTCCTTATATAGCTCTTGTATAATATTTAAATAATTAGTAGCCATTTCCTCTATTGTCTTAAAGGATGCTTCAATAGGACAACTAAAACGCGGATTGCTAATTCCAAAGATTGGCCCGCAAATTGGCTGTTTCTGATTATTAAGGGAAATATAGGGAAATGCTGTTCCGCCCGCAGGATGTACTAAAAATAAAGGGGGTAAGTTCCCTTCAGGATTTATAGGCAATAAACCATTAGGTAATACCTTATTATTATCATGTAAGCAATTCACTAGACCTCTTATAGTAGGATATTTAAAAAATTTAACTAAAGATATTATTTTTTTAAACTTGTTTTTAACTAATCCTACTAAACGTATAGCTAATAAAGAATGTCCACCTAACTTAAAAAAGTTATCATGGACACTAATCTCACTGATACCTAGTAACTCAGACCAGATCGAGGCTAATTCTTTTTCTACTTCCGTTTGGG
>CASFML010000128.1 GCA_949295795.1 uncultured Gammaproteobacteria bacterium
CACGAGCGGCGCTCGACTTGTATTATCGGTATCGACCGAAAAAACCGGTGGTTGCGGTTATTTATACGCATAGTCATGCGGATCATTATGGTGGTGTCAGAGGGGTTACCACACCCGAAGCAGTGGCCAGTGATAAAGTAAAGATCTTGGCGCCCCAAGGATTTTTGGAAGCCGCCATCAGTGAAAATGTGTATGCAGGGAACGCCATGAGCCGACGGGCTATCTATATGTACGGGGCGTTATTACCTAAAAATGAAAGAGGTCAGGTGGATGGTGCCCTAGGAAAAACCGTATCGCTGGGTGAGGTCACGTTAATTCCACCCACGGATCTGATTACCAAGACCGGCGAAAAACGGAATATTGACGGTGTCGAAATGATCTTTCAAATGGCACCTAATACCGAAGCACCGGCAGAAATGATCATTTATTTCCCACAGCAGCGGGCTTTATGTATGGCAGAAGATGCAACGCATACCTTACATAATCTGTATACATTACGTGGCGCACCCGTTAGAGATGCTGCAAGCTGGTGGAAATCTATAAATCAAGCGATTGAAATGTTCGGAAATAAATCGGATGTGGTGTTTGCGCAACATCATTGGCCGATGTGGGGCACGGAAAATGTTGTGAACTTTTTAAGTAAGCAAAGAGATCTGTATAAATATATCCATGATCAAACCCTGCATATGATCAATCAAGGTTATACACTGACGGAAGTCGGCAATCAGCTAAAGTTACCTTTATCCTTGGCCAATGAATGGTATAACCGAGGTTACTACGGATCCGTCAGTCATAATGCGAAAGCGGTCTATCAGCGTTATTTGGGTTGGTATGATTCGAATCCTGCGCACCTTGATCCGTTATCGCCGGTTGCCGCGAGTAAACGTTATGTTGAGTTTATGGGTGGTGCTGATGCGGTGATACAAAAAGCACAGAAATACTATGAAAAAGGGGAATATCGTTGGGTGGCTGAAGTGATGAATCATGTGGTGTTTGCTGATCCTCAAAATAGCAGCGCGCGTCATTTAGCAGCCGATGCATTGGAACAATTGGGTTATCAAACTGAAAATGCGACCTGGCGCAATGAATATTTGATGGGCGCTTACGAACTCCGACAGGGTGTTCCGAATGTGGCAGGTACTGAAACGGCTAGTGCCGATACACTGCGCGCCATGCCGCTAGAAATGTATTTAGACTATTTAGGTATCCGACTGAATAGTCAAAAGGCCGACGGCAAGAAAATTCATATTAATCTGAATTTAACGGACAAAAACCAACAATATGGATTGCAATTACAGAATTCAGTGTTGATCTATACGCCCAAAAAACAATTTCAAAATGCTGATGCCACATTGAAGCTCACTCGAAGCACATTTGATGCGTTAACATTAAAACAAAAAAATCTAATGCAAGCGATTGCTGATGGCGATATTAAACTGACCGGAAGTCAGGAAAAACTTGAAGAATTTATGGGATTATTCGATAGCTTTCCTCCGATGTTCAATATAATCACGCCACATGCTTAGTTTAAGCGGCAAATAAATAGGGATTAATAGCGAATCAATTTATCGTGTTGACTTGAGTGCTTGATGGTTTCTTTTAATAAAGATTGCTCATCGGCATAAAAAAACGGCAGGGCATATCTCGACCAAATAATGATAGAAAAATAATTTAAGGATTCATGGAGAAGGATTCTTTTAATTAAATTTTTTATCTGTTTTTCGGATAGACACAGAGGAGCAGCGTTTTTATAGGCTTTCAAAAAGATCATTTTTTGCGCCGGATTAAATTGTGTGACACAGAATAATCGTGAAATATCATAAGCAGGATCCTCTAAGCTTGAAAGTTCCCAATCCATTAATTGCAAACAGCCATTTATTTCGATGATATTAAAATGATGCAAATCGCCATGAGAGGGAGTTTTTTTGTCATTTGCTTTCTCAAGAAAACGTTTAATGCCTAATAGTTTTTTTAATATTGAGTAATCCTTTTTAGTTAAGATCGGTCGTATCGTATCGAAACATTGTGAGGATTTGTCGATAACAGCGATAGCCGTTTCAGTATTTTTTTTAAAATTAAATTTTGAATAATGTAATCTTTTTACAAGATCGGCTAAAGCCACTAATTTAGCGGGATTTTTAAAATCTTTGGCCGTTAATGATTGATAATTTGGAATGAATTCAGTTACCAAAAGATTGTATTTTGCATAATAGGCGATGGGTTTTAAGGGCGTCAAATTGAGTAATTGTGCTTGATTGAGATTTTGTATTTCTATGGAGAGTTGAGGAAAAAAAGGGTTATAGGTTTTAGGAAAACGTAAGACCAGATTTTCTTCCTTATAAAGATAAGTGTCATTGGAATAGCCGCCTTGAATTTCTTTAAAATCATTGGGGTGATAGATCTTTAGGATCAACAATTGAATTAATAGATGTTTGTTCTGCAGCTGTGGTCCTTCTTTCTCAGAAATGAGATCTGTTAAAATCCGGCAAAAAAGAATATTTTCTTTTTTTGCGACGGCATTGATAAATTGTCCTAGCATAAACTTCTCTAACTATTTTAATCTTTCATTTTTTCCGGGTATTGTTATCTATTATACCAAGATGTGTCATCTGAAAGAGATAATTTTATTCATTAAAAAAAAATAGTAGTCAAAATTAAAAATTATCGTTATATTGCGCGCCCTTTCAACTGACATAATGTTTTAATCAATCGGAATTAATAAAAAGATGCCCTATCATTATTTACCCACGGACACGCAATTTAATCAAAAATATCAAGCCTTGGTTAATTATCTACAACAACATGAAAATATACCTTTCTCTGAAATTTTAAACGCATTAGCTAACTTACCTGATAAACATATTATAAAGGATCTTTTTGTGGTGAATGGAGAAGGTAAATCCTTTTTACATCTTGCTGCGGTAAAAGGACATTTAGTATTAATCACCTTTCTTAAAGAGACCGGCCATGACATTAACCTTCAAGATTTTAATAAAAAAACGCCCTTGTATGATG
>CASFML010000129.1 GCA_949295795.1 uncultured Gammaproteobacteria bacterium
ATACCCTTGCCATTAAACAATGCTTCAAATCTTAGCGCTGACGATAGACAACAATTAATACAGAATCTTTTTGCTTATTTGTTTGAGTTTTGTCATTTACAACCTTTGGAAATTTCAAGATTAAGAGAATTACAGGAACAGTTCGAAGATCGTTTTTCTAGTAATAAAGTAATAAAATTCTTTAAACAGTTAAGTACATGTTGTAGTTTTTTTAAAACAACAATGCCTGAGGGTCTCAGAATCAACGAAGAGGAAATTTCTCTTGATGAAAACAGTGATCTGCTTCCCGAATATGCTAGACTGAATGCCAATTATTTGACAATGAACAGTTAAGAGGTTTTAGAGATGCGCAAGCAATATATTATTGGTAATTGGAAAATGCACGGTAATAAAACGTCTGTGGCTGAATTATTAAATAAAATTGTGGCTTTTGAAAAAAAAAACCAAGCTGATGTAAATTTAGTGGTATGTCCTCCCTATGTCTTTCTTAACCAAACCCAGATATTACTGGGTAAAACGAAGTTGCAATGGGGTGGTCAAAACATGGCCGAAGAGGCTGAAGGACCTTACACGGGGGAGATATCCGCATCGATGTTATCTGATTTTGGGTGCGATTATGTATTGTTAGGCCACTCAGAACGACGCCAATTATATGGAGAGACCGATACACAAATCGCCAAAAAATTTGGTTTGGCTATAAAATCCGGAATGGCGCCTATTCTTTGTGTGGGGGAGACTTTAGCAGAACGTCAAGCAAATCAAACCTATACTGTATTGCAAGCTCAATTAGAAAAGATTCTGGATTATGGAAGAGATATGCTAAAACAAGCTATTATTGCTTACGAGCCAGTTTGGGCTATTGGCACTGGCCTGTCAGCGCAGCCTCAACAAGCCCAGGAAGCACATCATTTTATACGTGAACAACTTAAATTGTTGGGCTCTGATCTTGCACAAGAATTAGCTATCCTGTATGGTGGCAGCGTTAAAGCTAGCAATGCTGAAGCTTTGTTCCAAATGCCGGATATTGATGGTGGTTTGATTGGCGGAGCATCATTAGATGCCGTGGAATTTTTGCGTATCTATGAAATTCTTGCTTCAACCGTAAGCCATAAGGTTTAATTTTTAGTATACTTATATAATATGCTACAACAGTTTTTAGTTTTAATGCACGTTATGATTTCGATAGCGTTGATTGCTTTGGTACTCATACAACAAGGTAAAGGTGCTGAATTAGGTGCTACTTTTGGAAGTGCGGCTTCACAGACAGTCTTTGGTAGTCAAGGATCAGCTTCTTTTTTACTTAAATTAACGGGTTTGCTCGCATTATTGTTTTTTGTTACGAGTCTCAGTTTAGGTTATTTAGCTGGACATTCTGCTAGACAGGATCCCATTCAAAATTTAGCCAACATGACACAGCAGTTACCATCCACAATAGCTAAAACTAATGATGCAGAGAAGAAGAATTTATCTTCTAATAAAAATACTGAAAAAACATATTTCGATCATCAACATTCTTATCCTCTACCTTCTGAGTTTTCATAGAATTATTTAATTATTGCCGAAATGGTGGAATTGGTAGACACGCCGTCTTGAGGGGGCGGTGGCGCAAGCTGTGCCGGTTCGAGTCCGGCTTTCGGCACCAACTGTTTGAATACATTCAAAAGCACTCAGGTGAGTGCTTTCTATTTTTATTTTGTATTTTCAGGTAATTCAGATGAATGATGCGAAGAAATCAACCATTTATGTCCATCCCATCGATAGGTGAATGTGTAACGGGCATGAATTTTTTTTCCATCTTTTAGTGTGAATGTATATAAGCCTGTATCTATTGCTTTGTTACATCCTATTTTTATCTTGCGAAAAACAATTTCTCCGACCGGATGTTTGCTTAGAAAGTCTTCAAAATAAGCAATGCGTTCTGTACTATCCACTCTGGGCTTGTTGGATACAGTGGCTAATAATATCGCATTATCGGTATAATTTTGATTGACCTTAGCGGGATTTCTAGTTTTAAGTGAGTTATTCCAGCGATCAAATAGTGCAGCAATCTCTTGTGGATTAGTTTTTACGCAAGCCATATGACGGCTTGTGCTCATAGCGAGTATTTCAGGAGTTGTTAATAAACTACTTAATAGAACAATTGTAAAAATAGTTTTCTTTCGCATTAGATGATCCTTAAAAAAATAGTTATATAAAATAATAGTAGGCTAGTTATTTGATGTCTATCATTAAATTAGCAATCTCTAAGTAATTCATTAATCGCAACTTTACTTCGAGTTCGATCATCAATTTGTTTGATAATGACTGCGCAATTGAGATGGCAATGTCCGATTTTGGAGGGTAGACTCCCAGCAAGCACCACCGAACCCTTAGGAACGCGTCCGTAAATTATTTCTTCTGTTTTGCGATTATAAATGGGCGTGTTACTTCCTATAAAGACTCCCATCCCAATAACACTATTTTCTTCTACCACGACACCTTCTACGATTTCAGAACGCGCACCAATAAAACAATGATCTTCAATAATAGTTGGTTTAGCTTGTAATGGCTCTAATACTCCACCAATACCCACACCGCCAGATAGATGTACATGTTTCCCAATTTGTGCGCAGGAACCCACAGTTGCCCATGTATCTATCATGCTGCCTTCATCAATGTAAGCACCTATGTTAACGAAACAAGGCATAAGAACGTTATTTTTTGCAATAAAGACGCCTTGCCGAACACAGGCATTAGGTACAACACGGAGACCTTGTTGCTGAAATTGTTGTTTATCATAATGAGAGAATTTCAGAGGGATTTTATCGAAGTAATGTGTATAAGTTGCATTAAATAATTCATTGGGATTGATGCGAAAAGATAATAAAATAGCTTCTTTTATCCAGGGTTTAACTATCCATTGATCTGATTGCTTTTCAACGACTCGCAACTTACCTTGATCAAGAAGTTGAATAACTTCTAAAATGGCTGATTTAGTCGTATTGTCAATAGTTTCTGCGTTAATTTCTTTTATATTTTGGTAAGCTTTTTCGATAACATTTTTTAGAGGTGTCATGGTTGATAAGACTCAATGATTTAGGTTTAGTCATGATGACTTGCAATGACGGCTTCAATTTTACTTCTTTTTTTATTAATATTATCAGTACTTGGTTTAGAATGGTAAACTAAAGTATAGACTACCGGCAAAATAAATAAGGTGAAGAGTGTACCGATAGACATTCCTCCTAAAATAACCCAACCTAGTTGGTTGCGCGCATTGGCACCAGGACCATGTATAAGCACTAATGGAATAGCTGCGAGTATCATAGTTGCAGTAGTCATAAGAATTGGACGTAAACGTAACACGGCGGCTTCAATGATTGCTGCTTGCACAGAAAGAGTCTGATTATTTTGTAGTTGTCTGGCAAATTCTACAATTAAAATACCATGTTTAGTAATAAGCCCAATTAATGTAATTAAACCAATTTGCGTGTAAATATTTAGACTTCCATTGGTTAGATAGAGTGCTATCAAAGCGCCTGTGAGTGATAGTGGTACAGAAATCAGTATTACAAAAGGGGCGCGAAAACTTTCAAATTGAGCTGCCAAAACTAAAAAGATAAACATCAATGCAAATAAAAAGGTTTGTTCCATGCTATGACCAGCCTGAATAAATTGACGTGTTTCCCCCGTAAAATCAAGTTGGACATTATGTGGCAAAATCTTGTCTGCTAAAGTGATGATATAATTAACAGCAGAACCAATAGTATAGCCCGGAGCAAGGTTTGCACTGAAAGTAACAGAGCGTAGTTGTTGAAAATGATTGAGACTCAAAGCCGTGAAAGAGTTTTCTATATTAACGAAATTAGCTAAAGGAATGAGTTTGTTATTTTGTCCACGTATATAAATGAGTTTCAATTGTTGATCGGTACTCATGAAGTTTCGATCTAATTGTGGAATCACTTTATAGCTTCGACCCTTCCAGTTAACTAGACTTGCTTGTGGGGATCCAATTAGTATATTTAAGCTATTCGCTATGTCACTCATTGAAATGCCTAATGAATTGGCCTTATCTCTATCAATATGCAGCTGAATTTGTTGAGCATCCATTTTTAGATCAGATTGTAATCCTAATATTCGCGGATTATTTTTTACTATAGCGGATTGCAATTTTTGGCTTAATTGATTCAAGGTGTCATAACTATCAGTACTTTTAAGAACAAACATCAAAGGAGCATGGCCTGTTGCCCCTGGCAGAGCATGAGGACTGAATGGAAATGTTTGTAGACCGGTAATTTCCCAAAAGCGTTTAGATAATACTTGAATGATATGAGTGCTCGTTTCATTGCGTTCCTGCCACGGCTTTAAAATTAAAAAAGACATTGCATTATTGGTGATGGGTGTTCCTATTAAAGTTATATAAGTATCTATGGCTGGAATGCTTTTATAAATGGCTTGAATTTTAGCCATGTATTTTTCCATATAGG
>CASFML010000130.1 GCA_949295795.1 uncultured Gammaproteobacteria bacterium
ATAATGGATCATAGTTTTGTCTTTTCTATCTTTATTATTTTTACCGGTGCTGCGGTATTAGCGACGATAGCTCTCTATACTCACCAATCCTTATTGGTCGCTTATATCTTATTAGGCGTCCTCTTGGGCCCTAGCTTGTTGAAGGTAGTGCCGAATTTGAGTTTAGCGCGGGATATTGGTGATGAAGGGATCATCTTTTTGTTATTTTTGGTGGGTTTGGATTTAACCCCTCAAGAGTTTTATCGAAGTTTACGGAAAACGGCGATAGTCACCTTAGTTTTCAGTGCGTTATTTACTACCATCGGTTTTGCAGTCGGTTATCTATTTAGTTTTACACTACTCGAAAGTGTATTAATCGGTGCAAGTTTAATCTTTTCGAGTACCATTATTGGTCTTAAGCTATTGCCTAGCTTAGCGTTACATCATAAACCGATTGGTGAAACGATGATCAGCGTTTTGTTACTTCAAGACTTATTAGCGATAGGCATGTTGTTATTTGTGCATGGTACACATCTGACAGGTTCTAAATTAGCCGATTTGGGTTTGACTTTAATTACCTTTCCTTCGCTGCTCGCTTTCGCTTTTGTTGTCCAACGTTATTTCATCAGTAAATTGTTTATTCGTTTTGATCGCGTCCAAGAATATCTTTTTTTAGTGGCACTTGGTTGGTGTTTAGGATTAGCTGAATTGGCACGCGCCTTAGGTTTGTCGGCAGAAATAGGTGCTTTCTTAGCGGGTGTGTCAATAGCTGAAGGACCGATTGCTGTGTTCATTGCTGATAATTTAAAACCATTGCGTGATTTTTGTTTAATTATGTTTTTCTTTGCAATTGGTGCAAGTTTTGATTTACATTATTTGCCAATGGTATTTTTACCGGCTTGTATATTGGCAGCTTTGGTATTATTAATTAAACCTTGGCTATTTCAAGTATTGTTGCAAATGTCAGGTGAAAAAAGATACGTTGCTCGAGAGGTCGGTGTGCGTTTAGGACAAGCCAGTGAATTTTCTTTATTGATTGCCTATTTAGCGGCTGAAACAACGCCGGCATTAATCGGCAATAAAGCAAACTATTTGATCCAAGCGGTCACTATTTTGACATTTATAGGTTCATCATATTGGGTAGTTTTACGTTATCCTACCCCTTTGGCCTTGAATGAAAAGATGCGAGTAGACTAAACTAGGTCTTTTTAAGATATACTCATTACATTTTTTAATCGCAAAGATTAGTTACTCAGCGCAGTGAGTTTTTTAATGGCGCCAAGCGGGGATTGAAACCCATGGCATTTCAGAAAAATTAAATTGCGAAAGAGTAAAAAGTCGAATAATAATTTTTAAACTAAAGGGCTGGATGCTCGGAGGAAGGTTATGACATTTATTACATTGTTACTATGCTTGGGCTTGGAACGTTTTTTGCATCGAGGGAACTTTCTAGCGCGGTTTAATTGGTTTGAGCAGTATGTCAGTAAAATTAATGACATCACTAAAAATATGAGCTGGGCACAGCAATATTTTATTCCTTTATTGTTCGTGGTATTACCCATTGTTATACCGGTTGCGATTATTTATTTTTTAAGTGCCGCTTATATACAAGGTTTGTTAGCGTTTATAATCGGTGCGGCGGTGCTTTTTTATTGTTTAGGTCCTACCAATATTTTTGATACCAAGCAAGTTCATCAACCGATCTTTTGGCAGGCTAACGAATCACTGTTTGCCGTTATTTTTTGGATGGCTTTGTTAGGTCCTATTGCGGCAATAATTTATCGTTTGGTTGAACGTTCTGCCCATATTCATGCCAGTTATCCTGCTTTAGGAAAATCAGCACAACAAATACGCGCTTTATTGGATTGGTTGCCTATCCGTTTGTTTTCAATACTGTTCGCTTTAGCGGGTAATTTTGTTCAAACCAGTCATTTTTGTTTAGATTATTTGTTTAGAGATGTTTCTTTTAACCGTGAATTGATTGAAAAAAGTGGTCGTATTGCATTAGGGCTCGACGAAACGGCTGAATTGAACGATGAGAATTATGGTTCTGCTTTAAAACTTATCGACCGTGACTTAATACTTTTTTTAATTATCGTATTCGCTGTTACACTAGGTGTGCTGTTATAATTAGGGCGCTAAGCAATTGCACAAAAAATAAGCAAAGACTATAAGAATATTTTTCTAAAGGTAAGCCAATATTATGACTCAGCAAACTCCTTACTTAGATAAGGATCCGCTTGAAACCAAAGAGTGGATAGATGCACTTTTATCTGTCTTAAAGTTTGAAGGTACAGATAGAGCAGAATTTCTTATCCAACAAGTCATTAATAAGGCACGGCAACGCGGTCTAGACCTTAATGCCTGTCTACATACCCCCTATGTCAATACGATTCCTGTTGAGCTTGAACCTCCTTTTCCGGGTGATGAAAAGCTAGAGAAACGCATTGTGGCACTCATTCGTTGGAATGCTGTGATGATGGTATTACAAGCTGGGAAGGTTTCTACGGAACTGGGTGGGCATATAGCGACCTATGCTTCGTCGGCAACCTTGTACGAAGTGGGCTTTAATCATTTTTTTCATGCAGCCAATTCTGAACACGGTGGAGATTTATTGTATATCCAAGGTCATTCTTCGCCAGGTATTTATGCCCGGGCATTTTTAGAAGGGCGTTTAACAAGCGAACAATTAGCGCATTTTCGCCAAGAAATTGCTGGGAAAGGTCTATCTTCCTATCCTCATCCCTGGCTAATGCCAGAATTTTGGCAATTTCCTACGGTATCTATGGGCTTAGGTCCCATGCAGGCGATTTATCAAGCACGTTTTTTGAAGTATTTACAAAACCGTGGCCTGTTGGATAGCACGGATAGAAAGGTATGGATGTTTTGTGGTGATGGAGAAATGGATGAGCCTGAATCACTCGGTGCACTTTGTATTGCTGCGCGAGAAAGATTGGATAATCTGATTTTTGTGATCAATTGTAATTTACAACGACTTGATGGACCGGTACGCGGCAATGGCAAGATAGTTCAAGAGTTAGAAGGTGTGTTTCGCGGCTCAGGTTGGAATGTCAATAAGGTTTTATGGGGTAGCGCTTGGGATCCCTTATTTAAAAAAGATAAACAAGGCTTGTTACCACAATTAATGATGGAAACCATTGATGGTGAATATCAAAATTTTCGCGCTAAGGATGGTGCTTACATCCGCGAACATTTTTTTGCGAAATATCCAGAACTAAAAGCCATGGTTGCCGATATGAGTGATGAACAACTCTGGCTTTTAAAACGCGGTGGTCATGATATTAAAAAGGTTTATGCGGCCTATAAAGCGGCTGTCGAGCATAAAGGACAACCGACGGTTATCTTAGCTAAAACCATCAAAGGTTATGGTATGGGTACTGCAGGCGAAGGGCAGAATATTACGCATCAACAAAAAAAGATGACTCATGAACAATTACTTGCCTTTCGGGATCGCTTTAAACTCTCGATGAGTGATGCTGAAATTGAAAATTTAAGTTTTTATCGTCCTGACGAAAAAAGTCCTGAAATTAATTACTTAAAACAACAGCGTAAAAAGTTGGGAGGCTATTTACCTGCACGTCGTACGCAGGCAGACGAAGCTTTAACAGTACCGCCATTAAGTTATTTTGACAATATTTTACTGGGATCGAAACAGCGGGAAGTCTCTACGACGATGATCTTCGTGGAAATTCTTCGTCATTTGTTAAAAGACAAGACCTTAGGTCCACATATTGTTCCGATAGTCCCTGACGAATCCCGTACATTTGGTATGGAAGGTTTATTTCGTCAGATCGGAATTTATTCTCCGGTAGGTCAACTTTATGATCCCGTCGATGCGGGTCAGTTAATGTATTATCGTGAAGATAAAAAGGGTCAATTGTTAGAAGAAGGCATTAATGAAGGAGGAGCATTTTGTTCATGGATGGCAGCCGCAACTTCTTATAGCACCAATAATTTAAGCATGATGCCTTTTTATATTTATTATTCAATGTTTGGTTATCAGCGCGTCGGCGATTTTGTTTGGACGGCGGGTGATATGCAAGCACGTGGATTTATTCTTGGTGCCACCGCGGGCAGAACCACCTTAGCGGGAGAAGGTTTGCAGCATCAAGATGGTCATAATCTGTTGTTTTTTTCAGTTGTCCCTAATTGTGTGGCCTACGATCCTTGTTTTGGTTATGAGTTAGCGGTCATTATTCAAGACGGTTTACGTCGGATGCTGCAAGAACAAGAAAATGTTTTTTATTATCTCACTTTAATGAATGAAAACTATGCCCATCCGACTTTAGGTGATGCTAATAAGGAAGGGATCCTTAAAGGAATGTATTTATTATCGGAAAGCAAACCCAGTCAACGCCACGTGCAATTATTAGGTTCTGGTACGATACTAAATGAAGTGATAGCCGCTGCGGAGTTATTAAAAAAGGATTTTGCAATAACCGCCGATATTTGGAGTGTGACAAGTTTTTCAGAATTACGTAAGGAAGGATTAAGTGTTGAACGGCATAATTTATTACACCCTGATGACCCTCAACAAGGTTATGTTACACAATGCTTACAGGATCGACCCGGACCTGTGATAGCCGCAAGCGATTA
The DNA here is from genome assembly GCA_949295795.1 of uncultured Gammaproteobacteria bacterium. GTDB lineage: Bacteria > Pseudomonadota > Gammaproteobacteria > Diplorickettsiales > Diplorickettsiaceae > Aquirickettsiella. The sequence continues at coordinate 4,597 of CASFML010000130.1, forward strand.
TGTTCGTTTAAATGCCGATCAAATTCGCGGTTTTGTGAAAGCATCTTATATTGTGCTAGGAACCGATGGTTATGGACGGAGTGATACGCGCGAACAATTACGTCAATTTTTTGAAGTGAATCGCTATTATATCGTTATCGCCAGTTTATACGGTTTGATGACAGAAGGTTTAGTCAGTCAGACTGAAGTTAAACAGGCTTTAAAAAAATATGCAATTGATTCGGAAAAACCAAATCCTTTTGACATTTAATGTTCATAGGCTGCAAAAATTCCAGTGCAAAAAATAGTGACTCACCGCAAAAAATTCGAATGCGAAGAGTCTCGAGGAGAAAACATTTGTCTAGTTTAAAAGAAATACATGTTCCTGATTTAGGTAATGTTGCTGCTGCAGCCATTATCGAAATACCGGTTAAAATCGGCCAAGCGATTGCTATTGAAGACGCCTTAATTACACTAGAAAGTGATAAAGCATCAATGGATATTCCATCACCTATCGCGGGTAAATTAAAAGAATTAAAGGTTAAGGTGGGAGATAAGGTTTCTAAAGGGGATTTGATTGCTATTTTAGAAACAGAAGAATCGACTGCGTCGGCTGAAAAATCAACTGCGACGTCTGCGGCAACGAATAGAGAAAAAAAATCTAGCTCAGAGGCTGGGGCAATAGCTGAACCGGAAGCTACACAAAAAATAGAAACATCGACTCGTTCTGGCGCGGTACAGGATGAAGTAGTTGAAGACGATGATGAAGATCTGGGAGATATCCATGCCGGACCGGGTGTTCGACGTCTGGCACGTGAATTTGGTATCGATCTGAACAAAATTAAGGGGAGCGGACAAAAAGGTCGTATCCTCAAAGAAGACTTACAGAAATTTGTCAAAGCTCATCTAAATCAAGCTTCTAATAATACTCAGCTAGGGTTGCCTAGTGCACCCGAGATAGACTTCAATCAATTTGGTGAAACAGAAAAACAAGCTTTATCACGGATTAAAAAATTAACGGCACAGTATTTACATCGTAATTGGTTATTAGTCCCACATGTCACGCAATTCAATGAGGCGGACATCACTGAATTGGAAGTATTTCGCAAGGCTCAAGCAGGCTTTGCTGCCAAACGACATATCAAATTAACGCCGTTAGTGTTTATTATGAAAGCCGCAGTGACCAGTTTAAAAGCATTTCCTTCTTTTAATGCCTCTTTATCGGCTGATGGCGAGGAATTAATTCTTAAAAAATATTATCATATTGGGATTGCAGTCGATACGCCGGAAGGTTTAGTGGTCCCGGTGATACGCGATGTCGATAAAAAAAGTCTCTTGGAATTAGCTGAAGAATTAGGCGAGGTCAGCCAAAAAGCACGCGCGAAACAATTGACCGGTGCAGATTTGCAAGGCAGCTCATTCACTATTTCAAGTTTGGGAGGTATTGGTGGTACGGCATTTACACCGATCGTCAATGTACCTGATGTGGCTATTTTAGGTGTGTCTAAGTCACAATTTAAGCCTCAGTATAAGGAGGGTGAATTTGTACCCCGCTTAATGCTACCTTTATCCTTATCGTATGATCATCGCGTTATCGATGGTGCTGAAGGAGCCCGATTTATTGTGCATTTGACGGAGTGTCTATCAGATATACGCCGTTGGCTACTATAGGTTGGTTTCTAAAGTGTTCTTGATGCTGTCAACTATGTTAAAAATAATTCGCAAATGCTCATTGATTTCATATCAACTCCGCTTTACTCATTATTTTTGCCTTGTTGACAGCATCAATCCCTACTTTATAAACTCAACCTAATAAAAAAACTTAATATATTTAATCTTTTTTACTTAGTTATTAAAATTTAAAATTATTTCAGAGGAAAATATGGCTGAATTAGAAATTAAAAAAACCGAAGTAGTCGTGCTGGGTAGTGGGCCAGGAGGGTATAGTGCGGCGTTTCGTGCGGCGGATTTAGGTAAGAAGGTTATATTAGTTGAAAGAGAATCGACTTTAGGTGGCGTCTGTTTAAATATTGGATGTATTCCCTCCAAAGCCTTGTTACATGCTGCAAAGGTTATTGAGGATGCCGATGCCATGACCGAATACGGTGTAAGTTTTGGCAAAGCCAAGATTGATATCAACAAATTACGTGCTTGGAAAGACAGTATCGTAAAAAAATTAACCGGTGGTTTATCGTTACTCGCTAAGCAGCGTAAGATTGAATGGATAAAGGGGGAAGGAAAATTTACTGGAAAGAATGAGTTAACGGTTGGCAAACAAAAAATTATATTTGAGCAAGCGATCATTGCAGTGGGTTCACAGCCGATACGTTTACCTTTTTTACCGGATGATCCACGAATTATCGATTCAACCGGCGCACTCGAATTAAAAGAGGTTAAAGGGAGTCTCTTAGTGTTAGGGGGTGGCATCATTGGGATGGAAATGGCTACGGTGTATCATGCCTTGGGCAGTGAAATTACGGTGGTAGAAGCCGGCGATATGATTATTAATGGTGCTGATAAAGACATTGTCATGCCTTTATATAAGCGTTTACAAAAACATTATAAATTTTTATTAAAAACCAAAGTAACCAAAGTAGAAGCGAAAAAGGATGGCTTATGGGTGAGCTTTGAAGGCGAAGAAGCTTCTAAACCGCAACGCTTTGATCGCATTTTATCGGCAGTCGGACGTAAACCGAATGGAAAACTTATTGGTGCCGAAGCGATAGGGATCAATGTCACTGATCAAGGTTTTATTCCAGTGGATAATCAATTGAGAACAAATATTCCACATATCTTTGCGATTGGTGATGTCGTAGGTAATCCGATGTTAGCGCATAAAGCATCGGCTGAAGGACGGGTTGCAGCGGAAGTCAGTGCTGGAAAAAAACACTTTTTTGAACCGCGTAGCATTCCTTCGGTGGCGTATACCGATCCTGAAATTGCTTGGGTGGGTTTAACTGAAACGCTTGCTAAAGAGAACAATATTACTTATGAAAAAGCGGTCTTTCCTTGGCTAGCCAGTGGTCGTTCTTTAGGACAAGGACGTGATGAAGGCCTAACTAAATTATTATTTGATCCTAAAACCCAACGCATTTTGGGTGCAGGTATTGTGGGTCCTAATGCTGGAGAACTCATTGCTGAAATCACCTTAGCGATAGAAATGGGATGTGAGGCTGAAGATATTGCTTTGACCATCCATCCACATCCAACGCTTTCAGAAACGGTCATGCTGGCCAGTGAAATCTTTGAAGGGACCATCACTGATTTATATATGCCGAAGAAAAAAAATTAGTAAAGAGATTTTTTGAATTTTTTAAATGTGAGATCTACTTGCTTTAGGCGAGTAGATCAACTTTATGCTTATCGTTAAGAAATAGTATATTAATTTTACCTTTAAGTATAAAATAATTGGATCGTGCTTTTTTTAGGGAAGAAAAATGTTAAATAATAAAACTAATTCCACAACAGCTCACATCAAAACCAAAGCCTTTACCGATCCAGATTTATTTAGCAAATTAAAAAAAAATCTCCCTTTCGGGCCACCCACACCGCCGAATACACCTAATTCTTCCTATGGAGTTATTGGGAGTACTGCAAAATTTTATATTTCATCGTCTTCTTCGTCCTCATCGAAAAGTGCTAGCAATGAAGATATTCACGTCACAACCCATCGGCGACATACGTTCTAATCGTGAGAGAAAATAATAAAATTAGTTTTAACAGGCTAAAGGAAAAACATGCCAAATAATGAAAACTATTATCGTATTAAAATAGAATTTGCTCATTTTTTAAAAGGATTATCAGAATTTAACATTGTTCATTGTGAGTCGGAGGGTTATATTAATGTCACTATTCAGCCAGCTTATTTTTCTCGAGTCAATTCGCGTTACACCCCTCAATATCTCATTGAGCAAATATTTCATGAATTAGAAAAGGATTATATCGAAGGCGAAGAATTGCTTGATTTAGGCAAGGCGTTTAAAAATTATTGGCTATTGCTGAAACAAATAGACATTGATCGAACTTATTATTCGATAACACCGGGAGTGATGGCGGCGTTTTTTATTATCTTGCATATCGGTTTATTAATCTTACCCGCTAACAAAGCATTAATTTATAGTAATTTAGTCGCTGATTTTTATGGTTTAGGCTTTTGGTTATTTTCAGTCTGGTCATTGGGTAAAAAGGAACAAGCTTTATATGAATTAGAAAAAAAACTGATGGAGAAAATAAATTTTCTTAAATTCCTTTCGCCTCTATCTCCCACTGACCAGCTTTATCGAGGATCTTTTCTATCCTCTTCTTTATCGCTACTTCCTTCCTACGAAGATGTATTATTGGAAGATGCCATGAGATGTATGGAAGAGGCTAGAATGCCGAGAATGATTATTTCACCTAATACTTCCCATTTTTTTTATCCTTCCAGATTTAATAATGAATGTTGTGATAGAAATGTGGATGAAGCAGATCCAAGAACCGAAAGATGTTATTCTATTTAGCAGGAATTTTGTATCACATAAAGGTTTACTCATCATGATGAGTGCAAAACCAGCGTTAAACTAACCAATAGATGATCCCCATGGAGGAGGAAGGTATGAAAAATTATTTAATAAAAAATCAACTTGCATCAAGTTTAGTGGGTCTGCCGGGTGTGTATGTCAGTCCTCATTATGAAGAATATAAGCATGTTGAGGTGTATGATGTTCAAGGTCACGGCATAGGTTTTTATAGAGGGATAGTGAGAGGCTTGCCTAAGAGTGTAAATACAAGATTAGTTCATAATTTTTTAAACCAACTCGAGCAGGGTAAAGCGAGACCAGAAGGAATTGGGTCACTGAGAAAATACCTACAATGTGCTGAAAAAAAGGATAAAAATAGTGAGATAAACGCTGATATTAAAAACGCATTTAAAGATATCCTTTTCGGTTTATTGCTGATAATGGGAAGTGTAGGTGGGTTTATGTTGACGGTGATGCTAACGGGGCTATTTCCGGTTTATGCCAGTTGGATATCATTATTGCTCCTTCCAATTGTGGCTTTTGCGATTTATGGAGGTATCAATTCATTGGTAGGTATTGTGAAGTTAGGGCATGGTTTGATCTCAGCTTGTTTTAGGAAAAGTAATGTTGAATCATTGCCGCTGTTAGAAAAACAATTAAAATTTGATGTTTTACAATCCGAACTTCCGAGCTATGAGGAAATAGAAAAAAAAGATTATTATCAGCCCAACTCAATTACTTACGAAAGTGAATTGCCACCACCCTCTTATCAGCAAGCGACGGCTGAGTTATCGACTCGAGCTGCACCATCACTTGTGTATATTCAGATGGCTATGCCTGGAACGACAGCCAATTTTTTCCAAGCGGGACAAAGTCCATCTAATCATAGAGAAGTCAGTGATAATCCTTTAGCACGCTGTCGGAATTTTTAAGGCAAAAAAGCGTGTAGTCTAAACCTTAGTATAGCTGCCATCATTATTTTGAGCCCAGCGTTGTATGATAGGCTCGATTAAATGCGGATAGTCGGAATGCAGTGTGGCGCTTAGATTAAGCACATGTGGAATTAAATGATGATCGCGCTTCAGATCGGCAATGCGTAATTGTTGCCAGCCGGTTTGACGCAAACCCCATATTTCACCAGGACCGCGTAATTCTAAGTCGCGTTGTGCAATCATAAAGCCATCATTACTATTGCGCATAATCCCTAATCGTTCTTTGGCTATAGGTGATAATGTTTGATAGAGCAAGATACAAAAGCTTTTGCTATCGCTACGACCCACTCGGCCACGTAATTGATGGAGTTGCGCTAAACCTAAGCGTTCAGCATTTTCTATCACAATTAAATTAGCACTACTGACATCGACACCCACCTCGATAACGGATGTTGCTACTAATAGATCAATCTGACCATTTTTAAAGTCACGCATAATGCGATCCTTTTCAGCACTGGGTAGTCTTCCATGTATGAGTCCTAAACGTAGATCTGTTAAATCGGCTTTTAAGATTTTAAAGGTAGTTTCAGCCGCTTGATAATGTTGTAGATCCGACTCTTCTATCAATGGACATACCCAATAGACTTGTTTTTGTTGTGTGCATGTGGCACGTACTCTTTCGATGACATCAGAACGGCGATGATCCGAAAGAACGAGGGTTTGTACGGGTAGTCGACCGGGGGGTAATTCATCCAGAAAAGAGATATCTAAGTCAGTAAAGCTGGTCATGGCTAAGGTACGAGGGATTGGTGTTGCCGTCATGAATAGCTGATGGGCTTGCAAATTTTTTTGTTGACCTTTCTTCCATAAGGCTAAACGTTGCTGTACACCAAAACGATGTTGTTCATCAATAATGATAAAGCCTAGATTCGCAAAATGGACGCCTTCTTGAAAAAGTGCATGAGTACCGATAGCAATATGCGCTTTACCGTTATTTATTTCTGCCAAGCTTTGTTTTTTTGCTTTACCTTGTAAGCTCGCATTTAAACAAACAACATGAAAGCCTAAGGGTGTTAGCCAACGATAAAAATGATGATAATGTTGTTCACTTAACAATTCGGTGGGTGCCATTAAAGCGACTTGATAATGATTAGCAATAGCTAGTAACGCAGCAAAGGCCGCCACCACGGTTTTACCTGAACCGACATCGCCTTGTAATAAGCGCTGCATAGGAATGATCGCTTGCATATCGCGGCTAATTTCTTTAATAACGCGTTTTTGTGCTTGTGTTAGTTGAAAAGGTAGAGCCGTTAGAAAACGTTTAATTAAAGCCGTATCGGCTTTTAAACATGGTGCAATTTCGGCGGCACGTTTTTTTTTCATCTGTTGCACACTCAGTGAATGGGCCAGTAATTCTTCTAAGGCTAAACGTTGTTGAGAAATATGTTTGCCAATGGCTAATTCCTCTAAGGGGGCATCGACAGGTGGACGATGAATATAATATAACGCTTCTAAAAGAGAAGGAAATTTTATATGTTTTAATAAATCTTCAGGTAAATACTCTGGAAAATAATGTTGTTGCTTTTTTATTAACTGAGTTTTATGCGGCGTAAATAATAAATGAAATACTTGGCCGATCAATTTGTGCCAGAGTCGTTGTGACATACCGGGCGTGCTGGGATAAATACTGGTTAGATAGCGGGGTAAGATCAGCCGACTATGGTTGCGCAAAAATTCATAATCAGGATGAATCATTTCTAATTCAAAATAGCTATTTTTTTTGGCACGGACTTCACCAAAGCAGAGTAAACGCAAGCCTTTTTTAAATTGTTGCAATTGTTTAAGTTTGAAATGAAAAAACCTTAGATTAATAATACCCGTTTCGTCACTAAGCTTACAGGTATAACCCCTTTTATTTTTTAGTGGTGGTGTATCAGATTGGATAATACCACTAATCAATGCATGACTATCACAACGAAGATCTTTGATAGGCGTGAGTTGGGTTCTGTTTTCGTAACGTAAAGGTAAATGAAGGAGTAAGTCTTGTAAATTACCAATGCCGCATTTGCTTAGATAATGAGTCGTTTTTGGACCCACACCGAGTAGTTGGGTGCAGCTAATTTCAGCCAATGTTAAGCGGTGCGCATCATTTGGATTTTTTAAACCTTGGTTTTGCATAATCACTCTCTATGCTCGCACAGTTAAAAGAGCCAATAAAAATGCATAGACTCCGTTGGAGACTTTAAGTATATACTCACAGCAATTGGTTTTTTTAGCAAGGCGGTGAAAAAATGTACAACAGGTATCTAGAGATGAAAAGTTGAGTTGCGCAACGCAGAGGATTGCGAATTGAACGGCAACGCAGAAAAAAATTCAAATGTGAAGAGTATAGAAAGACTAGCAAAGTCAGTCTGGATATGCTCCAATAAGCCGCATAATCTTGTTTGAAAAAGAGGCCGTTTTTTATGGATTCGGAAAAAATTAATCAGCTTATTAAGCTTTTAAATGAACATGGTTTGTCTGAAATTGAATATTCTGAAGGAGATCAGACGATACGCATCAAGCGTCAATCATCTGAATCTGCTCGGACAACTGCCCATTTACAGCCTATTGCTCCCAGTGAAATTATGTCACGTTCATCAGGCTTAGCAGAAGTTGAAGTCAGTGGTCATAAAGTGCGCTCACCGATGGTAGGTACTGTTTATTTGGCGCCTAATCCCGATGCAGCCCCTTTTGTAAGCTTAGGGCAAACAGTTAAAAAAGGAGAAGTGCTGTGCATTGTTGAAGCAATGAAAATGATGAATCAGATTGAAGCCGATAAAGCAGGGGTAATTAAGGCGAGATTGGTAGAAAATGCTACGCCGGTTGAATTTAATCAACCCCTATTTGTGATTGAATAACGGCTATGTTAAAAAGTGCTAAGTAGGTAAAAATAATGCTAAATAAAGTCGTTATTGCAAACCGTGGAGAAATTGCTTTACGGATTTTACGGGCTTGTAAAGAATTAGGCATACAAACAGTCGCTTTACATTCCACCGCTGATGATAATTTAAAACATGTTAAATTAGCGGATGAAACCGTTTGTATTGGTCCTCCACCCGCAGCGGCTAGCTATTTAAATATTCCCGCTATTATTAGTGCTGCTGAAATTACTGATGCTGTGGGTATACATCCAGGCTATGGTTTTCTTTCTGAAAATGCCGACTTTGCCGAACGTGTACAACAAAGTGGCTTTGTTTTTATTGGGCCAGAACCTGAAACGATACGTATGATGGGCGATAAAGTATCAGCCATTGCTGCGATGCGTAAAGTTAAGATTCCTTGCGTACCGGGATCTGAAGGCGAATTAGATAATGATGACAAAAAGAATCTAAAAATTGCCCAAAAAATCGGCTATCCCGTGTTGATCAAAGCCGCTGGTGGTGGCGGTGGTCGTGGCATACGTGTCGTGCATAGTGAAGCAGCGCTGCTAAATGCCATTGCGATTACACGCTCCGAAGCTCAAGCCAATTTTAAAAACGCCAGTGTCTATCTAGAAAAATTTCTAACGAATCCTAGACACATCGAGATTCAAGTATTAGGTGATGGTCAAGGTCAAGCTATTCACTTGGGTGAACGTGATTGTTCTATGCAGCGCCGTCATCAAAAGGTCATTGAAGAAGCACCCGCCGTGGGGATTACCGACAAACAACGCCAACATATGGGTGAGCTTTG
>CASFML010000131.1 GCA_949295795.1 uncultured Gammaproteobacteria bacterium
ATATTTAACTAATAATAATAATATTTCTATTTAATAAATTTTTTTCACATTAAAATAAAAAAAAATTTAATTAGACTTTAGGGATTGCCCCCCGATAAGATGAGGTATATTGTTAGAATTCCGGTAATAAAGCTATCCTTAAAAGAACGATAAATTTTTATACTATTTTGGATAGTCCAATCCTATGCAAGAAATTGATGTAAAGTTTTTTAATGCTTGCACGTTTTTCAAAAGACGATTATTTTTATAATTTCTTCTAAGCTTTAATCATTATGCTAACAAACTATTATCGATGGTTTTTTTATCTCAGTTTGATTTTTTCCTTAACCGGGTGCGGACAAATGGGCCCTTTATATTTACCTGATCAAAAATCACCGGTTTATATCCCTCATCACTTTGTTAAACCATCATCCTAATGTCTTTTCATTATTCAAACCGAGCATTACAGGTAGAAGAAGTCCCTATTACGCAGATAATGGCTAAATTTGGTTCGCCCTGTTATATCTATTCGCAAGCCATTTTACAGCGTCAATGGTCTGCATTTAAGCAACTATTACAAAACTCACAACAAATTTGTTATGCCGTTAAGGCTAATGCTAATCTCGCTATTTTAGCGAGACTCGCAAAATGGGGAGCAGGATTCGATATCGTTTCTGGTGGAGAACTAGCTCGCGTTCAACAGGCCGGCGGAGATCTTAAAAAAACAGTATTTTCCGGTGTCGGTAAAACGTCCGATGAAATTAAAACCGCTTTATTAGCCAATATTGGCTGTTTTAATGTTGAATCAGAACCAGAATTACTCCGAATCGAAAACATTGCAAAAAATTTGCAAAAAGTGGCTATCATCGCTTTACGGATCAATCCTAACATCGATGCCAAAACCCATCCTTATATTACGACGGGTTTAAAAGAAACCAAATTCGGCATGAATGCAGAGACTGCTTTGCAACTCTATCGTCACACAGCAGCCTCTCAGCATCTAAAAATTCAAGGGATTAGTTGTCATTTAGGTTCGCAACTCACCCTGCTCGATCCTTTTTTACAAGCCCTAGAGCAGCTATTAGATCTGGCTGAACGATTAAAAAAGGAAAAGATTGAATTAAAAACCATTAATTTAGGTGGAGGTTTAGGAGTCGCCTATCAACATGAAGACGTTCCAACACCACAAGAATATTGTCAAAAGATTTTGAACATTCTAAAAAAAAGAAGGACACCCTTACAATTAATCATCGAACCAGGTCGGGCAATGATTGCTCAAGCGGGTATATTAGTCACCAAAATTGAATATCTCAAATCCAATAGTGATAAAAACTTTGCTATTGTTGATGCGGGCATGAATGATCTTATCCGCCCTGCACTCTATCATGCTGAACAAACGATACTCCCTGTAGTTCAGCGCGATCAGGTGATAAAGGATTATGATGTTGTTGGGCCTATTTGCGAAAGTAGTGACTTTCTCGGTAAAAACCACCACCTGGCTATACAAGCCGGCGATTATTTAGCTATTATGGATAGTGGTGCCTATGGTTTTTCGATGAGCTCTAACTATAATTCCAGACCGAGACCCGCAGAGGTTCTAGTCGATAAGGATCAAAGCTTTTTAATTCGCACTCGTGAAACCCTAGAGCAATTATGGTCAAACGAAAAACTTACTCAGTAAAACCTTTTGAATGAAAACTGAATTTACAAAAATGCATTTATTAGGTAATGATTTTGTCATTATCGATGCCATACAACAAGCTTTTAAACCGAATGGTAAATTACTCCGCCAATGGGCCAATCGGCACCGGGGCATCGGTTTTGATCAATTATTGTTAATCGAAAAACCTCGAACTAAATCTGACCATTTTTATTATCGGATTTTAAACGCGAATGGTAATGAGGTTGCGCAATGTGGCAATGGTGCATTATGTGTTGCCAAGTTTTTATTAGAAAAAAAACTATGTAATGGTAAGGCTATCCAATTGATGACCATGAATAATCTTTTGGAACTGACGATTGAAGATAATGGCAAAGTCACGGCTAATTTGGGTCTACCTATTTTTGAAGCAGAAAAAATTCCTTTTATTAGCATGTCGCCACCACCGATATATCCGATTGAAACCCCTTTTGGCCGGTTTGATTGTTGTGTCTTATCGTTAGGCAATCCTCATTGTGTAATACAAGTCAATTGTCTAGACCAAGTACCCCTAGAAGACTTAGGTACTTACTTTAATCAGCATCCTCACCCCTATTTTCCACAGGGAAGTAACGTTGAATTTATGAAAATACGCGATCCGAAACAAATCGATCTGCGTATTTATGAACGTGGAGTCGGAGAGACTCAAGCTTGTGGGAGTGGCGCTTGTGCGGCTGTTATTGCTGGACGTTTATTGAATCGGCTTACTAAAAAGGTTAATGTCAATTTACCCGGTGGACTGCTCACGGTCCGTTGGGAAGATGAACAATCGCCGGTTTTTTTGCGTGGGACGCCGGTTAAGATCTATGAGGGGATTATTGATTAACTTTTTTGCCCCTATTGTTGAGGTCCCAACATCTTTTTTGGATCCACCGCCTTGTCAAATTCTTCAGCCGTTAAATAGCCTAATGATAGACACGCTTCTCGTAAGCTAGTTTCTTCATGTAACGCTTTATGAGCTATTTTTGCCGCTTTATCATAACCAATAATTGGATTCAAAGCCGTTACTAACATTAACGAGTTTTCTAAAAAATGCTTAATCTTAGCTTGGTTGGCTTTTAAACCTTTAACACAATATTCCGTAAAGGACTGGCATGCCGTAGTTAATAGATCGACTGATTGTAAAAAGTTATAAATCATTAACGGCTTGAATACATTCAACTCAAAATTTCCTTGGCTATCTGCCATACTTATCGCTGTATCATTTGCCATCACTTGTACACACACCATGGTCATCGCTTCACATTGTGTAGGATTCACTTTAGCCGGCATAATCGAAGAGCCAGGTTCATTCTCAGGTAAAATAAGCTCACCTAAACCTGAACGTGGACCCGAACCTAGCCAACGAATATCATTCGCCATCTTCATTAAGGCGCAGGCCAAGGTCTTTAAACCACCACTGGCAAATACTAATGCATCATGAGCCGCTAAAGCGGAAAATTTATTTTTTGCAGAAACGAAAGGCAATTTAGTTTCTTCGGCAATAATTTTTGCCGTAAGCTCAGCAAATTTAGGATGCGTATTTAAACCAGTTCCCACCGCTGTGCCACCAATCGCCAATTCATAAAGGCCCGGTAAGGTTGCTTCAATATTTGCCAAGGCTGATTCTAATTGATCGGTATAAGCAGAAAATTCTTGGCCTAAGGTTAAAGGAACGGCATCTTGTAAATGCGTACGGCCTATTTTAATAATATCCTTAAATTCATGAACCTTTTTACTTAAAGCGGCATACAAGCTTTGTAATGCTGGCATTAATTGTTTAACAATGGCTAATACAGCCGCTATATACATGGCGGTGGGAAAGGTATCATTCGATGATTGTGATTTATTGACATGATCATTAGGATGAATGGGATTCTTACTACCGCGCTCACCTCCGACAAGTTCTATGGCACGATTGGCAATCACTTCGTTCACATTCATGTTGGTTTGTGTGCCACTGCCGGTCTGCCAAACCCGTAAGGGAAACTCTTTATCCCATTGGCCAGACTTTATCTCATCGGCGACTTGTATAATCAAATCAGCTTTATCTTTAGTTAATAAACCCAACGCTTGATTCGCTTTGGCAGTGGCTTTTTTCAAGATGGCAAACGCAT
>CASFML010000132.1 GCA_949295795.1 uncultured Gammaproteobacteria bacterium
ACTCTGAAGTATCTAATGAAGTAACAGTTCAAACTGAAGCTAGGCAAATAAGTAATAGTAATTCACATCACCAAGGATTATTTAAAGTGAATGTATTGGCGCTTAGTGATAATTTGTCGAGTTTTAGTCCAGGATTAATTGCTAAAATGAGTTAAGTATACATCTAAACGGTGTTGCTTGCCGAATATACTATGATGAGGTTTTAGGTTAGCTAAAAAAGGGGATAGACGCGGTCTTTTTACTACAACGCGTTGTTTAGCGCATTTGATTGCCAATTTTAGTAAATTAGGAGCATCAATATCGTCTCCAACCAACTGTCGTAGAAAACGCATTTCTTTTTTGGCTAAGGCAGATTTTGAAGAATGAGGATACATTGGATCTAGATAAATAACTTCAGGGCACGAATGTAGGCTTGAAGTAATTCGCTTTAAATATGAAAGCGCCTCGATTTTTATAAGTTCAATCGATAAGGAAATAAATTTCGGGTGTTTTTGAGCACGTTCTAAAGCATCTTTTAATAAAAGAAAAATTATTGGTGAGCGTTCTAATGAAATCGTGTGGCAACCCAGTTGAGCCAAAATAAAACTATCAGTTCCAAGTCCAGCTGTAGCATCTAAGATTTGAGGTTTAAAATTGGGTTTTAAACCAACTGCTTTAGCCAATAATTGTTTCTGGTTGTGAAGGTGGTTTAATCGATAATCTAATTTGCCTTGAAGAAAATCAATTTTTAATGAGCCTAATTTTTTTTTGACATCATCTAAATATAAACCACTTGAATTCAAGATTAAGACATAATCAAAGTTTTTACTTTCACAATAATTTGTATAAGGCAAAGAGTTTTTTTTTGCTAATTGCTGAGCTGCCGATAATAAGGAAATTTCGTTACTGGTTATTGCAATAGAAAATGTAAGGTTCATTCGTGTTGAAATACATCAATTCGAGCTGGAGGTAAATTTTGCCAAACCCATTGTTGTTTGACTAATTTTAGCTGAGATGAAGGGCATAAAGGTTTCCCCCATAAACAATAGGTATATTGTATATACAACCCCCCTTTTATTAAAATCTGGTTAATCTCAATGCCAATTTTTTCTATAGCAGAAGGCGATAAAGTCCGTAAAGGTAAACTCGAGACAATAGCTTGTATAGGAGAGGAAGTGAACTTATTAATTAATCTATGGAGTTGGCATGCGTCTCCTTGGATAATGCTCAATTCTGGAAAGCGTTGCATTAAATGATTAGCAAGATTGGCAGATCGTTCAATAACGATAAGGCGATGAAACAGTCTTTTTTGATTGAGTAAAGCAGCTGTGATAGCCCCCGTCCCAGCCCCCAATTCTACTACTAATCCGGGGGGATTTTTTGATATTTGTTGAACTAAATTAGTAGCAAGCCATTTCGAACTAGGAAATAGTGCTCCTACCATACTGGGATGCATGACAGCTTCGTAAAGAAACAGGGTAAACGCCCTCATTATTTTTATCCGGAAGTCTATTATTTTTAATTTCCAAAAACTATATTTTAAATGAAAAATCCTTGTCTAGATAGTATTACATTTCACTATGTTAGATTATTCTAAAATTTTTTCCAATACATTTAAAAACGATTTGTTTTGTTTAGCTGTACCAATAGAAACCCGTAAAAAGTTAGATAAGTCATAATCATGCAAAGGTTTTACGTATACCCCATGTAACAACAGTTGTTGATAGATAGGCCAACTTGGAGACTTTAAATCGACACAGATAAAGTTAGTATAAGAGGGTAATATCTCTAACCCTAATTTTTGTAAGCCTTTGGATAGTTGGGAATGTCCTTTTTTATTAAGCAAACGGGTGGAATTGATATGTGTTTGATCTTTTAGGCTAGCTTCTGCTGCTGCTAAAGCAATCGAGTTAACATTGAAAGGTAAGGAACGACGCTTTAACAAAGTGGCTATTTTGATTCCGCTAATCGCATACCCTAGCCTCAGCCCTGCTAATCCATAAAACTTAGAAAAGGTCCTTAGGATAATTAGATTAGGATATTGTGCTAAAAGACGGATACTATTAGGGTAATCGACAGTTTCAACATATTCAGCATAAGCCTCATCGATAACTAGGAATATATTTTCAGAAAGATGTTTCAGTAAGTATTCTAATTCCATTGTATTCATATAGTTGCCAATTGGATTGTTTGGGTTAACAACAAAGACAACTTTGGTAGAGGGGACAATAGCTTCTAGAAGACTTATAGCAGAAAGCTTTAAATGAGAGTTTTTAGCTATTTTAAACATTCTATTAGCATTGTTTAAGATTTTTGAAATACCTGTAAAGCAAAAGTTGGGTATAACCGCTGAATTTAATGGGTCTTCCAAGATTGTTTTGACAATGAGTTCCAGTAAGCCATCTGAACCATTACCTAAGGTAATATTCTCAGCAAGAATCCCTAAGTGGGTAGATAAAGCTTTTTTTAACGAAAGACCATGGCTCTTCGGGTAGCGATGACAATTAATCATGGCCTGCTGGCCTGCAATAATTGCAAGAGGGCTAGCGCCAAGAGGATTTTCGTTTAGATCAAGTTTTATAATTTCACTTGTTTTTTTTGTGTCAAAAACAGAGCTTTTGGTGGAAGAGATTGTCATTGAACGATTAATTTAAGTATAGTGGGTTTATTTATATATTATTAGGTCATTTTTATGTTGCTATGTTTAGATGTTGGTAATACGCATATGCTCTGTGGTGTTTTTGCCAAAGATAAGCTTATTTTACGTTTTCGCTATGCGACTCCCTTACTGGGGACAGCCGACCAATTCGGGATTTTTTTAATTAATGTACTTAAATACAATAAGCTAGACCCATTGAAAATAAGAGCGGTAGCTATCTCTTCTGTAGTGCCAAATTATGATTATACGGTGCGGCATAGTTTTTTCCAATATTTCAAAGATGCCGACTATTTTATTTTACAACCCGGCGTTAAAACAGGTTTAAATATTCGTTGTAAAAATCCAAATGAAGTAGGGGCTGACCGAATAGCGAATGCTATAGGCGCAATAGATATTTTCCCTCAGAAGGCATTGATTATTGTAGATATGGGGACAGCTACGACCTTATGTGCTATTACCAAGGATCGAAATTATTTGGGTGGGGCTATTCTGCCAGGATTAAGACTTAGTATGGAAGCTTTAAAAAATAATACGGCTAAATTGATGGCTGTCGACATAGAAGTTTCCGTCAGATACATGGGTCAAACTACGCGAGAAAGTATCCAAAGTGGTCTGTACTATGGACATTTGGGAGCAGTTAAAGAAATTATTTTAGGATTTAAAAGAGAGGTTTTTCAGAATGAAGATGTTAAGGTCATTGGTACTGGAGGATTCGCACAGCTTTATGAAAAAACCGGTATATTTGATACACTTATTTCAGATTTAGTATTACAAGGCTTACGAAAAGCATATGAATCTAGCCAATCCCAAAAACAATAAATTGACAAAATTTTTTACTAAATTATTTTTTATTCCAGCCAAGAAAATTATAAATATAAAAGCGCAATATCCCTAAATATTCATGGATTGCAAAATCATTCATGGCGAAATTATATCCTAACGGAAACTTAGTAATAGGAATAGTAATAAAATCTGAGGCGATGGGTTTAGGATAAATATTAAAAAAAGAAAAATAGATTAGGGCACGTTTTAGCGCTAATCCAGAACTAACTAGAAAAAGTTGTTCATTAGTTTGTTTTTTTAAGAGATAATTTGAAAACTGAGCATTTTGGTAAGTATTTTTGCTTTGAGTTTCTAATTGTATATCCTCGGAATTAACTCCTAATGATACTAGAGTTTCTTGATAAATCTTAGCTTCTGATTTTCCATTATTCAACGGATCTCCTCCGCTTATTAAAATATGACAGATTTTATTAGAATTTTTGCATTCACGATAAATTATGGCAGTGTGTGCAATTCTGGAAAATGCTAATATGCTGGGGTTTATTTTATCAGTATATGGATCCTTGCTAGTGCCTGCACCTAAGAGAATAATAGTATTAGTCTTTTTCCAGTTGATAGATGACAATTTACTATAAGGGAATTGTAGGTTATGCAGTAAATAAGCCGGGGAAAAGCCATTCCCAATAACGATATAGCCTAATATTCCAATTGATCCAACAATTAAACTTGTTTTTTTATAATTAAATAGGCCTAATACAATACATATTAGAAATAAGAGAAATATAAAAAAAGTTGACATATTAATTTTTACTTAAATTAAGACAATAGATAGCATAGATTATAAGATAAAAAAACAAAATAGTTCGATTGGAATTCTTGACTCAATTCTAAAACCATGAATAATAGCTACCTTAATATATTTTATTGGAAAATTTAGTGGTTAGATACTGCTTAAATAATCTGATTTGGATTCTAAAGGAAGAATTATGCATGTGATCGACAGGATTTCTGCCCAAGAAATAAACTTTAGTGAACAATACAAACTTTATTCGAATACTTTTAATCTTTCAATCAGTGAATGTATCTCCGAAGTAAACAAACATTCTTTAAAACAATTACTATTGGCATTTTTGCGCGAAGATATTTTTCCCTATCATTATCAAAACGCTACGGTAATTTTTGATCTGCAACGTTCCAACTATTTTATATATGTTACTCGCGTAAAATTATTTTCATTATTGAGGTTTACAAGTTTCGATAGTTTAATTTTAAAACATAAGGCTACATCCTTAAAACAAACGATTACTGATCCTTTAAAATTATTAGACATCGTCAAAAATGAATTAGAAAATATTTTAGATATGGATCAATGGTTAAAATTTTATAAAGAAATTGCTAATAATTTGCAAAATGCTTTACTTTCTACTTGGAAGAAATATAGTGTCAATACATTGATGGATCGAAGTAAAAAAAAGCCTAATCATCAACTCAATAGTTTATTAAAATCATCACACATTGCAATTAATAGTTCTTTGAAATTTGAACAGTCAGTATTTAGCGGACATCCTTATCATCCATGCGCTAAAACAAAGCTTGGTTTTACTGTTGAAGATACTATTAATTATTCGCCTGAATTTCAATCTAAAGTGGATATTCACATAGCAGCAGTGCAAAAACAATATGTCCATATTGAATCTATGCAGCAAAATATAAATTTTATTGAATGGTTTAGTAAATATTTCCCAGAAGCTTGGTCGAACTGGCTAGAAGAGTTGAAAAAAAATAAGTTGGAAGTCAATAATTATATTCCATTTCCGGTTCACCCTTGGCAAGTTTACTATTTTACATTTATTTCTCCTTTATTTAAGGATTATATCGAAAAAAAAATCATTGTGCTTTTTGATAAAGCCAAGATTATAGCGAGTCCCACTTTATCGTTTCGTACTCTTTTGCCTATAGATAATATTAACTCTCCGTATATAAAATTACCGGTTGCCGTACAGGCCACGAGTATTGTGAGGACATTGTCGCCCATATCTACTAAAAATATGCCGCGAATAAGTAATATTCTACAAAAAATTCTCATTACAGAGAATTATTTCTCTAGTAGGTTAAGTTTACTGCCAGAATCTCATGGGTTACATTTAAAAGAACTAAATATAAATGAGGCAAAACATTTTACTGCAATTTTCAGAGAAAATATCACAAAACATATAGCTGCGAATGAAGTTGCTATTGTTGTCGCCGCATTTTTTGAAAAATCTTCATTAAGTGAAACTAATTTATTTATCGAGATAATGCAATTATCAGGATGCTTAACTTATCAAGATGCATTAGGTTATTTTTTTCATTATGCTGATCTTGTATTGGGTAGCTATTTAGATCTATTTTTACTTTATGGTATTGCTTTAGAAGGGCATCAGCAAAATACTTTAGCTATACTCAGGGATGGGAAAATTAAAAGATTTATAGCTAGAGATTTTGATGGTATAGAAATGCATTATGAAAGCTTGAAATCGATGGGAGTTAATCTAGATTTAACTGAAAACTCGCCTTATCTACAAAAAAATAAAGAGACTGTAAGAAACCAACTTTTATATACGGTTTACCAGTTACATTTAGGTGAAGTTATATTACTTCTAGCAAATTATTTTAATTGTGAGGAAAAACCTTTTTGGAAAATTGTTAGAAAAGTCACAGAACAAAGATTTTATGCGCTAAAGGATCGAATGTGTCCAAACATTTGGAAGAAAGAATTTAATTTGATTCTGAATGCTCACTGGCCCGTAAAAGCATTGCTTCGGATGAGGTTAGAAAAAAATTATTTACGCGATGGCTTGTTCTCTCAGGTAGCAAATCCATTAAGTATATAACTATGAAGATTGCGACATCCAATATAGGTTGGTGTCAGCAGATCCGTTATATAAT
>CASFML010000133.1 GCA_949295795.1 uncultured Gammaproteobacteria bacterium
AAGCCAATTAAGGAGTTTAGTAGTTTAACTTGAGATAGGACTTAAGCGATGATTAAGGTTTTAGGAAACTAAATCCATTCATCTTTTTTCAAATAGACATCGTTCGTGTGACATTTCATAGGATGGTCACACGACTAAGCAGCAAAGGAAGAGCCACAACCACAAGTGGTTTTAGCATTAGGATTACGAATAATGAACTGTTCCCCTGTTAAGTCAGATTTATAATCGATTTCTGCACCTACCAGGTAAACTAAACTCATGGGATCGACAAGTAATTGAACATTGATAGTATCGCTATCCTCAGCCGCCGGTTTAAGTATAGTTTTGCTTATCACTGTATCGTCTTCGTTGATAGTTTCATCAAAGCTAAACCCATATTGAAAACCAGAACAACCCCCACCGGTAATAAATACGCGTAATTTTAGCTGGAAATTCTCTTCCTCAGCCATCAGTTCTCCAATTTTGTTAGCCGCATTGTCAGTAATAACCAGCGCTGGCAAAGGCATTTCGGAAGAAGCTAAATTTTGTTCTAATACTCGATCTGACATAAAACCCACTATGGTGAAACATCTGTTTAAAAATTATACGATATTCTGAGTGCTAGGTCTAAGAATATTTTAAAAACCCGACAATCAACTAGCCATTGTGAAGGGTTTAATTTATACTCTGTAACTGCCTATGTAACCGTCTAAAATCCTTATAATTTAAACTATCTGGTAATAAAACTAAAGAAATTTTGCTTTTTTTCTTATCTAAGGAAACAAAATTTAATAAGATAAAATAGCGAGTACAAATACTATCATTGGCCAAACTTAACAACTTCACTTCACCCAAGTTATTTCTTAATTGCCAATTACCTGAACCTTGTTGCCAAAATTCTAAAACAGAATGTGGACTATTTAATAGGACATGCTGGCAAAAAAGCGTCACAAAACTCATTAAGCAAGCGAGACTTAACAATAACCGAGTCCACCATGGCCAAGGTAAAAAACACAAACAAGCAATAGCTCCGCCATGCACTATTAACAGAAAAATAGCTAAATAATAAGATGATTTTATACGGTAAAAATCAACGACCGCCATTTATTTGCTCTATTAACATCTGCATTGCTATATTTGCTATGGGTTGACGCTTTATTAAGTAACAGTAAAGATCTTGATCCGAGTAAGTTAATAATTGTTCGAATAGCTTTTGATCAGTTGTGCTTAAATTCAAATAATCCTTTTCTAAAAAAGCCAACAAAATGAGATCTAATTCGAGCATGCCTCGTCGACATTGCCAGCGCAAGCGTTGTAATTTTTCTTGTAAATTCTTCATCGTTAATGAATCAAAGATTATTTTACAAGGATATCACGAATTTGCCGTTGGCTACTATCGCCCATAATCGCATAGCCGGCAGCATGAGGGAGCTTATCTTGATAGATTGGTAAGAAATGCTGGATATAATCAGCATTAAAGACTATCGTTTTTACACCTAAACTCGATAAAGTGACGTAATTAGCACGAATTCCTAAAGGTGTTTTTCTCAAAAAAAGTAATTCTAATTCTTGATAAAGAGGATCAACGTTTTGTATGGTATTTTTATTGTTTTTTTCAACTAAAGCGAAGATATCGCGAGTTTCAAGAATGTCATCACGATGATCGTCAGCGGATTTCGTTGGATGAACCACCAAAAATCCGGAGTTTTCAGGTAAAAAGGTTGCGAAATCTTTATTACTTTTAATACTTAAATCTAAGACTAAAGCCCGAGTAATCGCTCGAGATCCCATAAAAAACACTTCTTCGCTAGGGAAAAAACGCGTTAATAACAGATAAGCTAGACAGGCAATAGCGAGCAATAACAAAGCGATCACTAATTTTAAGCTAGTCATTTTAGTCATCATATTTCCCTATTCCAACAAAAGACAAGAAAACTGAAATACTGAACACTTGAACCTTGTCGATATGGCTGCAAATCCATTCCTTCGCTAAGTACTTACAAAAATCTTCATGATTGAGATTATTATTTAGCAGGCCGGTAGCGCTCATCATGTTTCGCAAGCACTTGTCTCGCTTGCATAATACCTGCTTGATCCAAACTTCCTTCAATGACCACCGATTGTCCTTCACGAAATAAATCAGGTAATACCCCTCGGTACTCAATGAGAACGTTATGTTTTGTATCACTCACTACAAAAGAAACTAACAATTGTTGCTCATTTTGTTTCACCGTGCCTTTTTTTACCTCTCCACCTAAACGAAAAAACCGGCCAGGTGTTAAATGCCGTTCAGCAAGCTGTGTCGGTGTATAAAACAAATTAATATTTTGCTTTAATGCATACACTGATAAACCTATCACTAAAGCAGCCACCAATAACATGAGTAAAACAAAATTTAAACGTTTTTTTTGAAACGCATTCATTGCATTTTTCTGTCCCTAATCTCAAGGAGCTATTTATATTGAATTAATGACTGCGTATGACACACTCGCAAAGAGAAGAACTAATTATCATTAACCCATTCATTCACTTGCAGCGCTGCAAACACTTCATTTAATTGTTGCGTGACACGTAAGAAGGTTGTCCGTTTAGAAAGCTCCTTCAAGCGCTGCGCACCGACATAAGTACAGGTAGAACGCAATCCACCTAAAATATCAAGTACGGTATTCTCTACCTTTCCTCGGTAAGGGACATTCACAGAGCGACCTTCGCTAGCGCGATAGACATTCATCTTGCCGTGATGTTTATGCATCGCCTCACTCGAGCTCATTCCATAAAATCGCATAAACCATTTGCCATTTTCTTCAACCTTTTCACCCGAGCATTCTTCGTGACCTGCCAGCATACCTCCTAGCATAACAAAGTCTGCCCCAGCCGCAAACGCTTTGGCAACATCACCGGGTGAAACACAACCACCATCAGCACATAGATGTCCACCTAAGCCATGGACAGCATCGGCACATTCTATGATAGCGGATAATTGTGGATAACCTACTCCCGTTTTTAAACGAGTGGTACAAACAGAGCCTGGACCGATGCCTACTTTGACAATATCTGCTCCTGCCAATACCAGTTCTTCAGCCATTTCTGCCGTCACAACATTACCGGCAATCAATGTTTTCTTCGGATACTTTTTTCGTAAAGCACGAATACTATCAACAAAACGTTGGGTATACCCGTTTGCAACATCGATACAAATAAAGGGACTCGGTGCTATTTTAATAATCTTTGCTAAGGTATCGACATCCTCTTTTTTAATCCCTGTGGTGGGGAAACAGTAAGAGATAAACTTGGGATGTTGTTTATAGAATTTTTTCCAGTCTTGCAAACTTGCAAACTTATCAATAGCGGTGAGTAATCGATGCTTAGCTAAGCTTTTTGCCATGGCAAAGGTACCCGTATGATCCATATTTGAAGCAATGATAGGTACTCCTTTCCATGAATAGCGTGAATGTTTAAAGGTATATTCACGAATTAAATCGACATCTGCTCGGGTTTTCAAGGTACTGCGTTTCGGACGAATTAATACGTCCTTAAAATCTAATCTTATTTCGTGCTCGATACGCATAATAAACCCCCTGACTCTATAATTTGATTAAGCTAAGCTATTTCATTACCCAATGCTCTTGAAGTAATGCTTAGTATAAAGAGGGCATATGTTATCATAACCTTATGAAAAAACCCTTAGTCTTAGTCGATGGTACTTCTTATCTTTACCGTGCCTTCCACGCACTTCCACCTTTAAGCAATTCTAGAGGAGAACCTACAGGTGCTGTGTATGGGGTTATTAATATGCTACGCAAGTTAATCAAGGATACCAATCCCGAATATATGGTCGTAGTTTTTGATGCCAAAGGTAAAACATTTCGTGAAGAACTCTATACCGAATATAAAGCTCACCGTCCGACGATGCCGGATGATCTACAACATCAAGTAGAACCTCTCTACGCTATCATTCGTGGTTTAGGACTGCCACTTATCATACATCCTGGTGTTGAAGCCGATGACGTGATAGGCACTTTAGCGACTAAAGCCTTACAACAACAGCTACCGGTTTTGATTTCCACCGGCGATAAAGACTTTGCTCAATTAGTCTGTGAAGACATTATCTTAGTGAATACCATGACCCACACACGTTTGGATTACCAAGGTGTTGTTGATAAATTTGGCGTCACTCCAGAACAAATTACTGATTATTTAAGTTTGATTGGTGATAAGGTGGATAATGTCCCTGGAATTCCCAATGTAGGCCCAAAAACTGCAACAAAATGGCTTAATCAATATGGAAACTTAGAATCACTGATAAAAAACGCCAATGAAATTAAAGGTAAAATTGGAGAAAACCTGAAAGCCCATCTTGATAAACTTCCCTTATCACGGCAATTAGTCACTATTAAAACCGATGTTGACCTGGAGTTCGATTTAGAAAAATTTCGACCCCAAGCGCCTGATGTCCCTACCTTGATGGAAAACTATAAAAAACTAGAATTCAAAGGGTGGCTAAGAGAATTAGAAAAAGATTTGGATCTATCCCAGGCAGTGCTCGATAAGCCTGAAGCCCAGCGAACCGCTTATTCTTTAATTTTTGATGAAAAGGCTTTTCAAACATTCTTAAAACAATTAATGGAATCAAAAGCTTGGGCATTCGATACTGAAACCACACGTTTAGATGTTATGCAAGCCGAGCTTGTGGGTCTTTCCTTTGCCATTAAAGATGAAAAACCTGTTTATATCCCTTTAGCACATGATTATCCCGGAGCACCAAAACAATTAAATAGAAATTGGGTTCTGCAACAATTAAAACCTTTATTTGAAGATCCTCAACAAATAAAGATAGGCCATAACTTAAAATATGATATGGGAATTTTGGCAAATTATGGGATACAACTACAAGGCTTGGGTTTTGATACCATGTTGGAGTCTTATTTACTCGATAGTGCAAGTAATTCACATAGTCTCGATAGCGCGGCAATAAAACATCTGGATCACAAAACCATACGTTTCGAAGAAATTGCCGGTAAAGGCATGAAACAAAAAACCTTTAATCAAATCGCTATCGAGGAAGCGGGCCTGTATGCCGCTGAAGATGCCGATATTGCTTTACGCTTACAGGCTACACTGCAACCCAAGTTAGAGGCTCTACCCGGTTTATCAAAGGTTTTCACGCAGATCGAAATGCCTTTAGTTCCTGTGTTATCGCGTATTGAGCGTCATGGCGTACTAGTCGACACCCAATTATTACAAAAACAAAGCCGTTCTATCGCCAAACGCTTAATAAAACTTGAAGAGGAAGCCTATCGATTGGCAGGTAAACCCTTTAATTTAGGATCTCCCAAACAATTGCAAACCATTTTATTTATCGAACAAGGCTTGCCTATTTTGGAAAAAACGCCCAAAGGTCAAGCATCGACCTCTGAAAATGTTTTGCAAGCACTTGCTTTAAAATTTCCCTTGGCCAAAGTCATTTTAAAACATCGTAGTCTAAGTAAATTAAAATCAACCTATACCGACAAACTTCCCCAACAAATTAACCCAAAAACTGGCCGTATCCACACCTCTTATCATCAAGCCGCTGTCGTTACCGGGCGACTTTCATCCTCTGACCCTAATCTACAAAATATTCCGGCACGCACCAAAGAAGGTCGAAAAATCCGCCAAGCTTTTATCGCTCCGCCCGGTTATAAAATTATTGCGGCGGATTATTCTCAGATTGAATTACGTATCATTGCCCATTTTTCACAAGATAAAGGTTTACTCGATGCCTTTGCACAAGGACTTGATATTCATCAAGCAACCGCGGCAGAGGTTTTAAATATTCCCTTAAACCAGGTTACACACGAACAACGACGTAGTGCAAAAGCAGTTAATTTTGGCCTCATTTATGGTATGTCTGCCTTTGGCTTAGCCAGACAATTAGGCATCTCACGCGAAGAAGCCAAAAATTATATCGATCGTTATTTTTCTCGTTACCCTGGTGTAAAGGAGTATATGCAGCGAACACGCTTACAAGCCCATGATCACGCTTATGTCACAACCTTATTTGGTCGACGTTTAAATTTGGCTTTTATTAATTCCAGTGATCCTATGCAGCGTCGCGCCAGCGAACGTGCTGCCATCAATGCACCTTTACAAGGCAGTGCAGCGGATATCATAAAAAAAGCCATGATCACCATTGATCATGCATTAATCCAACAAAATCTTAAAGCACATATGATTATGCAAGTACACGATGAATTGGTCTTTGAAGTCGCCGATGCTGACTTAAATCCCGTAAAACAATTAATTGAGGATTTAATGGTCAATACGACACAGCTGTCCGTCCCACTCATGGTCGATATTCAGGTAGGCTCGAATTGGGACAATGAACTGTAAGTCAAAAAATTTATTTGCTTTTTACCAAAAATTACCCCTTTGGTATCAACTATCAATGCTTTAAAAAATACAAAAAATTGTTTTTTTCGCTATTTTTTGCATCCATCTTCCCTAGCACTGCATAACTGAACCTATAGATTACATTGTAAGATTCCCCTGACTCTCCTTCAATTAGACAAACTCTTAACGCTCAGGGCTATGCCCTATGCATTTCCCATGCTAAACTTACTGCGCTTGGTTATAAGCTAAATAAATTTAAGACCAAGGCTTTTTGAGATTATATTTATATTTAAAATTTGCATGGAGAAGCTAATTATGTCTAAAGGGCAACTACAAGATCCTTTTCTAAACGCATTGCGTAAAGAGAAAATTCCGGTTTCAATCTACCTTATTAACGGAATTAAACTTCAGGGTTTAGTAGAATCATTTGATCAGTTCGTAGTCACATTAAAAAACTCAGTTAGCCAGATGGTCTACAAACACGCTATTTCAACAGTCGTTCCAGCAAAGAATGTTAAGCTAGCCAGTGTTGATGAAAATAATGAACTAGAAAGTTGTAATGTGTGTGACGAGGAATTAGAAACCAATAATGTTTGAACGTCCCCAACGCGGTGAGCTAGCACTCTTAGTTCATATCTATTTTAAAAAATATGAACCCGAAGAAATAGTAAAAGAATTTCAGGAGCTAGCTCAAGCAGCGGGCGCCCATGCGATGGAACTCATCACTGGGCGACAACGTAAGGCA
Source organism: uncultured Gammaproteobacteria bacterium (assembly GCA_949295795.1). Classification (GTDB taxonomy): domain Bacteria; phylum Pseudomonadota; class Gammaproteobacteria; order Diplorickettsiales; family Diplorickettsiaceae; genus Aquirickettsiella. The sequence goes on from CASFML010000133.1 coordinate 7,097, forward strand.
CAAGCAAAGTATTTTATAGGCTTAGGTAAACTAGAAGAAATAGTCGCCGCTATAACTGTACATAAAGCACAATTAATTTTATTTAATCACGATTTAAGTCCCGCTCAAGAACGTAATTTAGAACAAAAATTACAATGTCGAGTTTTAGGACGGACCGGGTTAATTTTAGATATTTTTGCGCAACGTGCACTTACCTTTGAAGGGAAATTACAGGTTAAACTCGCTCAGCTAGAACATCTTTCTACGCGTTTGATTCGTGGCTGGACACATTTAGAAAGACAGAGGGGTGGTATTGGTTTGCGCGGCCCTGGTGAAACACAATTGGAAACGGATAAACGTTTAATTCGCCAACAAATTAAAATGATAAAAAAACGCTTAGAGAAGGTTCGGACACAACGCGCACAAAGTCAACGAGCCAGAAGAAAGTCACAACTGCCCTACATTTCCTTAGTGGGTTACACCAACACGGGGAAATCAACCTTATTTAATCGTTTAACGCATGCAACTGCCTTTGTCGCTAATCAGCCTTTTGCCACACTCGATCCCAGCATCCGCCGTATGTCGCTTAACAACAACCAAATAGCCATTTTGGCCGATACAGTAGGTTTCATACGTCAGCTACCTCATCATCTAGTGGTTGCTTTCCGTGCCACTTTAGAAGAAACCCAACATGCTAATCTCTTATTGCATATTGTAGACGCCACCAACGCTGAGAAAAACGAATGCAATCAGGCAGTCTCTAGCGTTTTAAAACAAATACACACTGATCATATTACTCAATTGGTCGTCGTTAATAAGATTGATCTATTGGGAGATACACCACCTCGGTTGGAACGCAATGCAGCAGGTCTACCGATTAAAGTTTGGATCTCGGCTCAGTCTGGAATAGGTATTGATTTATTACGTCAAGCCATTATTGAATGCCTTATTTATCAAAATATCAGTGAAAAATCTGATCAATTCAATCGTCAAATGCAGGGGCATTGGGATCCTTCCTTGGATCATAACAACCCACTGCTGAATTAATAGTTGCGAGAATGGCTCAGCATGCATAAAATGACTTCTCTAAGTGGAAGATTAGTCACAGTTAGATTTATTACAACCTAATCTAGCGTGTAAAATAGATAGTCAATGAAGGTATTTATCACTAAGCCTAGCTGGGTGGAAAGATATGTCTTCGAAAAATCTTAAAAAAGCTAACAATTGGAGCCTATTATGCCCTGGAACGAACCGGGTGATTCCGGAAAAAACAAAGATCCGTGGACAGGACGACCCAAGCAGACTCCGCCTGATCTAGAAGCATTTCTACGTGATTTGTACAAAAAAATCGTCGCCTTATTTAAACTAAGAACCTTAAATAAAAAATCAGTATTGGCTCGTCCTTTTTCATTGGCAACACTTAATGCCAAGACGATGGGTCTGATTGCGGCCTTCTGTTTGCTGATAGGGTTCGCTCTCGGTTTTTTTAAGGTCAATACGGATGAATCTGCCGTTATTACCCGCTTTGCTGCCTATGATAAGACCGTCGGTCCGGGTTATCATTGGATACTTAAACCTTTCCAACACTATACAATAGTCAATTCTGGAAAAATAAATAAGCTTTCCGCTCGTGTTAAATTATTAACACTTGATGAAAATAAGATTCAGGTGAATGTAAACATTGATTATTCTATTGCTGATCCACACAACTTCCTATTTGCCAGTGCTCATCCCTTATCCAATTTGCAAGAAACCTTAGATAATGTAGTCAACCAAGTATTCAGTCAATTCACCTTAAATCAACTATTAAATACTTCACATTATTCCTTAACAGAACGTTTACAAAAACAACTACAAACTACCATAAACGGGCAAACAGGTTTAGCTGTCAAAGATATTGAATTGATATCTATCCAAATGCCTGAGCAGTTACAAGCCGCCTTTACTGATGTGGTTAATGCCAAAAACGATAAAGAACAATTAGAGAAGCTCGCGAATATTTATGCTATGCAAATGGAACCGCGTGCGCAATTGTCAGCCCAACGACTGATAGCAGAAGCTAAAGCTTATCAACAAGAAATAATCTTAAAGGCTAAGATCGAAATGATTCACTTTTTAGCCTTGCTCCCTGCTTACGAAGCATCCCCTACCTTAACCAAAAAACGGCTTTACTTAGCCGCCTTACAAACGCTGATGGTGCAGAGCAATAAATTGAATAATACAAATAATGCCAATAACAACTCTTCTTTAATGCTCAGCTCATCCAATACAACTGCCTCTGTCAATGCAGATAAATTAACGGCTAAAAAAGAGCCGCTTAATAATAACAACTCTAGAAATAAAACTAATAATTCTATTCCTAGTAGCTATAATATTTCCGGAGGATATGAATGATCTCATTAAGAAATATGGTTTATCTACTCTTAGGGCTGTTAATT
>CASFML010000134.1 GCA_949295795.1 uncultured Gammaproteobacteria bacterium
GGAAATTATTCTCATGAATTACTAGAACAATTTAATACAGACGTTCAAGACACTTTGGATAAAGCAAAAGAAATAACAGAATCTTAATAGTAGTCGGTTATGTTATTTTTTTACAGGAAGGTTTCCTAGTATTTAATGGCACACTAAAGAGATATGCCATTTTCTGAAACAAAAAGAAATTGCCGTTTTCTATGAAGTAGTTTCTGTACGGTCAACCAATTCAACCATGGCCATAGGTGCACTATCACCTGCACGATAGCCACATTTTAAAATACGTAAATAACCACCGGGCCTTTTTTTAAAGCGAGGACCTAACGTATTAAAAAGGACAGCAACGGCTTCCTTATTACGTAAACGATCAAAGGCCAAACGTCGTTGTGCAACTCCGTCCGATTTTGCTAGGGTGATGAGTGGTTCAGCTACCCTACGCAGTTCTTTAGCTTTAGATAAAGTTGTACATATGATTTCTCTAGTTAATAAAGAAGATACCATATTACGAAACATCGCAGTTCTATGACTGGATGTACGGCCTAATCGACGACCAGAATTAAGATGACGCATAACTTTGCCTTAAAAATTAATCTTTATTGATATCTTCAGTTTTTTCGGTATTAATAGCTTCTACACCTTCTGATTTTTTCTGAATAGCAGAACTCAGCAATTGTTCAGGAACTTCCATACCTAAGGACAAGCCTCGTTTTTGTAAGGCCGTTTTAATTTCCCATAGAGAAACTTTACCTAAATTTGGCGTAGATAAAAGTTCTGCTTCAGATTTTGAAACTAAATCAGCGATACGAAAGACGGATTCGGCCTTCAAACAGTTAGCAGCCCGCACTGTCAGCTCTAACTCATCAACTGGAAGTAACAACATAGGGTTAATATCGACCAGATCTTCAACGACTTCATCCTCAGCTTCATGTTGTAATTCGACAAAGGTATGTAATTGTTCTTGTATGATGGTAGCGGCACGACGTATCGCTTCTTCAGGTTCGATGGTACCGTTAGTTTCTAAATCAATAACCAATTTATCTAAATCTGTACGTTGTTCAACACGTGCATTCTCTACTGAATAAGTTGCACGTAAAATAGGGTTAAAGCGAGCATCTAATTGTAACGCCCCCACTTCACTCACGAACTGATCCGTTGCCTTGCGTAGCGAAGCAGGTTGATAACCTCGTCCTCGAGCTACTTTAAGTGTCATTTTAAATTCTTTTGGCTTAGTTAAGTGCGCAATAACAAAATCTGGATTTTTAACTTCTACATCATGCGGTAAATGTATATCTGCAGCACGGACAGGTCCTACTGTATTTTTCACTACCTCCAGCGTAACCTCATCTTTACCGTGAAGCTTAAAAGCAATACCTTTTAAGTTAAGCAATATATCGATGATATCTTCTTGCACCCCTTCTAAACTACTATATTCATGTAATACGCCTTCGATCTTAGCCTCGACAACGGCGCAACCAGGCAAAGACGATAACAATATCCGACGTAAAGCATTCCCTAAGGTATGACCGAAGCCAGCTTCAAAAGGTTGCAAGGTAATCAACGCTCTATTTTGCGAAATACTTTGCACTTCTATGGTTTCAGGAGTTAAAAAATTCTTAACGTTCATCGACATGGGCTACCTACTTACTTAGAGTAATACTCAACGACTAGATTCTCATTAAATTCTAAAGGCAATTCGCTACGCTCAGGAATTAATTTAACGATTCCTTGCAATTTAGTGAAATCCACATCTATCCAACCAGGCTGAGGTTTTTGCTTTGCAAGTTCAAGTGCAGCTTGGATACGAGTCTGCGACTTACTTTTTTCTTTAATCTCTATAACATCACCCGCTTTAACTTGGTAAGAAGGAATATTAACAATACTTCCATTTACTTTAACGCAACGATGTGAGACTAATTGTCTAGCTTCAGCACGAGTCGCAGCGAATCCCATACGATAAACAACATTATCTAAACGACACTCTAATAATTTAAGTAAATTTTCGCCAGTAATACCTTTACGTTTTGCCGCTTTTGCATAATAGAGTCGGAATTGTCTTTCTAATACACCATAAGTGCGTCGAATTAATTGTTTCTGACGAAACAATACACCAAATTCAGATAACCTCCCACGTTTAGCACCATGCACGCCTGGAGGTGTAGCTAATTTACATTTGCTATCAAGTGCACGTATACCACTTTTTAACTGTAAATCAGTCCCAAGTCTGCGCGCTAATTTACAAGTAGGACCTCGGTATCTAGCCATTAAATTATTTACTCCCAATTATTAATATATTTTCTAATATTCTTAAACTCGACGTCGCTTACGAGGACGACAACCATTAAAAGGAATGCCTGTTACATTTAAAATTTGTGTAACTTCAATATCTTTATTCTTCAACGCCATAATGGCTTGTTCTGATCCTTGACCAGGTCCTTTGATTCTTACCTCAACGCGTGCCATGTTATGTTTGTATTTAGCTCGATATTTATCGTAAGCCTTCTCGATCGCCTTTTCAAAAGCAACTCGAGCTGCAAAAGCGGTACCCTTTTTAGTACCTTTAAAATCACATGCCCCGGCAGAGGATATACCTAAAGTATCACCGCCTTTGCGTATACAGATGATCGTATTATTAAACGAAGTACTTAAATGTACTATCGCGTCGGGAATAACCTCTTTGCGTTTACGGTGAGCTCCTGCTAAAGCCTTATCGGCCATAGTTAATGGTGGCTGAGAAGCATGTGAACTGTAATGAGGAACATGTGAGCTATCTGTCATATTAGTAAATACCTACGCTTAAACATTTTATTAGTAACATGGCTATCAATCCTTGCGTATCATCTTTCGAGGACCCTTACGTGTACGAGCGTTAGTACGAGTCCGCTGACCACGGACGGGTAAACCACGGCGATGACGTATCCCTCTATAACAACCTAAATCCATCAAGCGTTTGATGCTAATGGAAACCTCTCTCCGCAAATCACCTTCCACTTTATAAGTAAGAATCTTTTGCCGAATAGCTTCTAACTGAGCATCTAAAAGGTCTTTTACCTTAGTCTCAGGCGAAATATCCAAATCTTGGCATATTTCTCTAGAACGGGAGCGTCCTACTCCGTAGATAGCTGTTAAAGCTATAACAACATGTTTATTTATTGGTATATTGACACCGGCTATTCTAGCCATTTTTCACTCCAAACCCTTAAATTAAGATATTTCAGAAGGCGCAGTAGGGTATCTCACTCCTGATTAAAAATCAATAACACTCACCGCAAAATGCATCACTTTGCTAAGATATTTAGCATTAGCTGAGTGCGATATAAAAGGCCATCGCTCTTTCCCCAGCATGCAAATAAAATTAAACAATATCAACCTTGGCGCTGTTTATGGCGAGCTTCAGCTGAACAAATAACTCTTAATTTGCCTTTACGCTTAATAACCTTGCAGTTCCGGCAGATTTTTTTAATCGATGCTCTAACTTTCATAATAACCTCTAATATTTACCACTCATACAGCAAAACAAATCACTTAATAGTAAGCTTATAACCTACAAACAACAACATTTCTAATAGGTACTGCTAGGCCCCCCTGATAAACCTTTAAGATTGGCCTTTTTTAGCAGTGATTCATACTGATGCGACATCAATAAAGACTGAACTTGAACCATAAAATCCATCACCACTACTACAATAATTAAAAGGGATGTACCCCCAAAATAAAACGGCACGTGCCAAGTAAATATCATAAACTCAGGTAATAAGGCAACCAAAACTAAATAAATACAGCCTATCAAAGTAAGTCTGGTCATCGTTGTATCAATGTATCGAGCACTTTGCTCGCCCGGTCTAATGCCAGGAATAAATGCTCCTGATTTTTTTAAATTATCAGCCGTTTCTCTAGGATTAAAAACCAAAGCTGTATAAAAAAACGAAAAAAATATGATGGCCGCAGCAAACAATAATATATATAACGGTTGCCCCGGAGATAGCCAAAAACTAAGCTTTCCCAACCAACCAAGACCTTTCACGTTTGAAAACCAATTAGCAAAGGTACCTGGTAGTAACATTATACTCGAAGCAAAGATAGGAGGTATAACCCCAGCC
>CASFML010000135.1 GCA_949295795.1 uncultured Gammaproteobacteria bacterium
ATAAAAAAAGGGGCAACAATAGGCGCTGGTTCTACTTTAAATAAAGATGCTCCTGCTGGGAAATTAACTTTAAATAGAGCTGAGACTAAAACCCTTTCGGGCTGGAAACGTCCAAAAAAAGAAGTTAATTCTAGTTCCAATTAATATCATATAAATGTTAAATTATTAATTTTCAGATTTTGGATATTAAACTTTACTAGCACGGATGATGTCCCACCAATTTTCTTTTAGGTAATTGAGGAGAATCGATTCATCTTCTTCAACAAAATTTTTTTTGATATTAATTAATAGAATCTTTTCTACTTGCTTATCAAGATTGTTAAGTAAAATACCACCCACATGAGGAGCAGAGCATAAAATAAGTTGTTTATACTGATGATTATCCAGCCCCTTTTTTAAAAAATCCGCCAAGATTTTAGTAAAATGATCGAGTTCAACGTCATGAGGGCTGGTTGTGGCTTCGTATGCTCCTTTTGCAGAGTGCATTGTTTGATAATGGCCAGGCCTATCTGAAACTAAATCACTTTCTTTTAATTTAGCGCTAGGGTTTTCTAGGCTTTTTAATAAAATCAATTTGTGATTTTTGGGTGCATAAGAATAAATATGACCTAAACTACTATTTAAGCTAACTACCCAAATCATTAAGCTCTCCCTAAAAATATGCTTATAAGTATAGCAGGTTCAAACACTAAACTCTTATAGAGAAGATTTAATAAAATAATGGGGGTTTTTGCCATCCGCCCAGCAGGTGTTCTAATTTTTTTCCAATCATAAGTGCAATTTCGTCATGCCATGATTTAGCAACGATCTGTATACCTATGGGTAAACCTTGTGGAGAAGTACCGCAACGTAGGGTTAAAACTGGCCAGCCAGTTAAATTATAAATGCTTAAAAAACTAAAATCATGACCTTCAATAAATGAACGTCCTAATAATTTGGCAGGTGTTGCAGCTACGGGACAGATGATTGCATCATAAGGAAAAAAGAATTTTTCTAAAGAGATGCGTAATTCGTCAATTCGACGAAGACGTTGATGTAATTCAGTCATTGAAAATTCGCATTGGCGAGCAATTGCTAAAAATTCTTTAACGAGATGGGAGGGTTTATTAACTCCTAGATAGTGTAGTAAATTTTTCAATCCAAGTCCTTTATCACCACCTAGAATAAATGTTTCTGTAATTAAAAAATAAAGCTCTTTTAAGTGAGGAGGACACTGGTATTCAATTTGACGAGTTTCATTTTTTAACGCATATACAACTTGATTAATAGTTTGTAGGGTAGCTTGATCAGGAGAAACAATATCGTTCTCGGCATAATAGGCAATTCGCAAATCTTTACAGCTAATGGCAGGTTTACGAATAGGAATGGGCATAGCATCAGGATCGTCATAATCTGGGCCTGCTAATAAGGGTAACGTTAATGCGATATCATCGACAAATCGCGCCATAGGACCATAGGTAGCTAATGGACGTAATAGACCTCTACCATCTGAGGGAACATTACCTGAATTAGGAATTAAACCTCGAGTTGGTTTTAAACCCACAATTCCTGTGTTATGAGCGGGTTGACGGATACTTCCCGCTCCGTCAGTACCTAAGCCAAAGACGGAGCCTCCTGCCGCTATAACAGCCGCTTCTCCACCGCTACTCCCACCAGGGGTGCGAGCTAAATCATAAGGATTTAAAGTGGTACCATAGCGATCATTGTCAGTTTCGTAGGCAATATTGAACTCAGGAACATTACTAATACCTAAAATAATTCCACCTGCTGTTTTTAGTCGAGCAACAACAGTTGCATCTTCTTTAGCAAGGAAGTTGTATCCATTACTCCCTTTACTAATAATAAAATTTTGAACCTTACAACAATCTTTGATGGTAATTGGTAAACCATGTAAAGGTCCTAGAGTTTGTTTCTTAGCTAATTTTTTATCCGCTTCAGATGCTTTTTTTAATGCAATTTCTGGTTCAGTTAATTGAACTAGAGCATTAAGTTTAGGATTTATGTATTGAATGCGGTCTAAATAAGTCTGAATAACCTCAACACAGGAAATTTTTTTTTCTTTTATTAATTGGGATAATTTTTTTGCTGATAAAAAGTAAAGATCTAAGCTCATAGAGTGATTACTATTAATAATTTTCTTAGCATTCGTAAATAAAGATTTTAAAAAATAGGAAAATCCCTATTAGATTTACGAGATACGGAAAAAATTTTTTTCAAATCAAAAATTTGAATTATTATTTTATAATACCACAAGCGATACGTGCCCCGGCTCCGCCTAATTTTAGCGGAGTATCAGAATAATTATCGCTGCCGGCATGAATTATTAAAGAATGATTCTTAATTTCATTTAGTTGCAATCGTGGCGCTAAGATGGGCAATGTGGCATTGCCATTATCATCAACTTCTAAAACTGGCAAATCTCCTAAATGACCTTTTCCATAAGGACCCATATGTTGACTAGAATGATAAGGATCAAAATGATCTCCGGCAGCCATTCCATTTTTCAGACAAGAAGGATTTTGATGGATATGGAAACCATGTAACCCGGCAGGAAGATTATGCAGATTGGGTGTTAATAAAACACCAAAAGGCTTTTGTGTAGCTATTATATGGCCAATCGACCGACCTAATCCTTGTTGAGTCGTAAGATACATAGGAATGGAGATATCCGCTAAAGCAATATGACAAGTGAATAAACCAATAAAGATAAGCAACATTTTAAGCAGGTTAAACATAAATCTGTTCTCCATTAAACCTTACTAAGTATAACATAGCCTCCTCAAAATATTATTTAATCAGTTTAAATTTAAATTATGTGTAAGTAATTCTATATATTACTTTTAAAAAATTTTACTTATTTACAAATGTTATTCATGAATTCTTTTTTTTAAATATAAAAAAATATTTGAAATTGAAATTTAGATGATATTTTCCAAATCATATGTTGTAGTTGTGTAATAAAATAATTTTTAAGTGATAGATAATAAAATTGATTTTCAATTATATTCTTTTGCTGAAGATATTTCAATGATGACAATAGTCATAGGGTTAGTTATCCGGTATTATAGTTTTATATTTACATAATTTTTATTATGTTAGTTAAATACAATGTATTGGATTAAAGTAATGTAAATTTTAAATTACTATGCGTATTACTCTAAAACAACTTGAAGTTTTTGTTGCAATTGCTAAGACAGGAAATGTAAGTCACGCCGCAAAAAAAATGTATCTTTCACAATCAGCTTGCAGTATGGCACTTGCAACGTTAGAGGAGCAATTGGAAGGTTCGGTATTTGACAGACATGGGAAACAATTATTTTTGAATGAACGAGGAAGAGTTTTGTTGCCCAAAGCGAGTAGCGTCATATCACAAATATCAGAGCTTAAGGATATGATGATTGAAAGTAAAAAAGATAATTTATCAGGCCAGTTAATTATAGGAGCAAGTAAAACAATTGGTAATTACCTATTACCAAAGCTTATCTCTGAACTTGCATATACACATAAAAATATTCAGATCAATCTTAAAATTGCTCCAACCAAAGCGATATTATCTAGGTTGCTTACATTTAATATCGATGTAGCGCTAATAGAAGCTAATTGTTTTTCAGATAAAGTGCATACCTACCCTTGGAAAAAAGATGAATTAGTCATAATTGCCGCTCCAAAGTATCCTTTAAGTAAAAAAAAGAAATTGACATTAACAGATATCGCTAATGCCCGTTGGTTACTTCGAAAACAAAGTTCTAGTATACGTGAAAAATTGGAAGAAAAAATTGGTGGAAAAATCCGCCCTTTTTTAGAATTAGATGATACAGATGCTCTAAAACAGGCAACACAAGCAGGTTTAGGAATAAGCTGTCTTTCACGATTTGTTGTTGAAGATTCTCTAAAAAATAATACGTTAGTCGAGCTTAAAACGCCTTTTTTAACTCTGAGCCGAGAGTTCTATATTTTGATACATAAGGAAAAATACCAATCAACTGTGATATCCGAATTTTTAAAAAAAGCGAATACTTAACATCCCCTGTTTAATTATTATCTCTAAAGAATTATATCTGGTTAATTTTTTTGTTTAGTGTAATGTAGAGTCACTATATTGACTAAATAAGTTTTTCTATGCAATCCATATTGATCTTAGGGGCAACCTCTTCCATCGCTAGGGCGTGTAGTGAAATTCTTGCTTCGCGACAATGCAAGCTTTTTTTAGCAAGTCGAAATATCGCAGAGCTTGAACGCATAGCAAGCGATCTTAGGATTAGATTCAGCGTTGAGGTTGATTATGATTTTTTTGATATTACTCAAATTGATTCACATGCCGTTTTTTTGGAAAGGCTGATTGAAAAAATGGGTGTTATTGATGGTTTAATAATGGCAGTAGGTTGGATTGATAAATTTGATTATCGAAAAGTAATTACTACTAATTTTACTGGACCCGTTTCTTTTTTGGAGCACTTTGTTAAATACTTAGTTATTCAAAAAAAAGGTTTTATTATTGGATTAAGTTCTGTTGCAGGGGATAGAGGACGAAAACCCAATTATGTTTATGGTGCTAGCAAATCGGCATTGACTACTTATTTACAAGGTTTACGTAATAGTTTGTACCCCTCTAAAATACAAATATTAACAATTAAATTAGGATTGATTGATACCAAAATGGTTTTTGGAGGTAAGTATCCACTTTATCTAGCTGCAAATCCAAAAAAAACCGCTATTAAAATTATCCAGGCGTTAGATAAAGGAAAAGAAAGTGTCTATATTCCTGGAATTTGGCGAATTGTAATGCTAATTATTCGACTTATACCGGAAAAAATTTTTAAACGTCTAAGTCTTTAGTAATGGCTAAATTTACTCTTTAACAATTACTTTTGCTTCCCAAAACATTATATGGCCTGGTTTTACGATTTGGTGTAAGTGCTCTAATGCTTTTTCTATTTTAGCTTTATCATAATCGAAAAATTCGATGCTAATGGGCAGATTTAATGAAAGATCAAGCAAAGAGCTTGTTAAGCTTCCTGATTGTCCTACTCCTTCAATGGCACGAAATACACTTAATCCAGAAATGTCATCATTTTTTAAGTAATCAATTATCTTGTTAAGTAGTTGCGAAGCTTCAGTTATATAGACCCGAACCATAACTATATCAATTGTTTTCATAGATTTCTTCCTAAAATTACACCTAGCCAGGCTGCGATAAGACATAGAATAGTACTAAGTAAAATATTTAAACTTGCTGGGAACCAGCTTGCATTTTCGATTAGATTGATGGTTTCGATTGAAAAGGAAGAAAAAGTGGTATAGCCACCTAAAAAACCAATGAGTAAAAACGCTCGAAGCTGAGGAGCAATATTTTGAAATCTCTCTAGTGTAAGAACAAATAAAAATCCCATCAAAAAAGATCCACTTATATTGACAACTAAAGTGCCATAGGGAAAATTTTTATTAACTAAATGATAAACACCTGAGGAAACTCCGTAACGTAAAACTCCGCCGAGCCCAGCACCTATAAAAACTAAAGCAATAGTATTCAATTTAAATCCAATAAAATTTTAAGCTTACTAATTATAACCTTTCAGTGTCTATTAATTGATGAATCTTTTTAGAAACATTTTGATAATCTTGCATTTGATCAAAATTCAAATAACGATATAAATTTTCACCCATAGTATCAATGAATTTCATTTTCTCTCTATATTCTTCTAAGCTAGGAATATAACCTAAAACTGCTGTTATCGCTGATAATTCTGCGGATGCTAAAAAAACATTAGCATTTTTTCCCATACGATTGGGAAAGTTTCTAGTTGAAGTAGATACTACGGTAGCACCATCACATACCCTAGCTTGATTGCCCATGCATAAAGAACAGCCAGGCATTTCTGTTCGTGCCCCTACGATACCATAGATTGAATAATACCCTTCTTGCATTAATTGGTGTGCATCCATTTTAGTGGGAGGTGCTATCCATAATACAGTAGGCAATCGGTTATTAAATTTTTTGAGTAAACTTCCGGCTGCACGATAATGACCAATATTAGTCATGCAAGAGCCTATGAATACTTCATCAACTTTAGTTTCTGATACAGCCGATAAAGGCTTGATATTGTCTGGATCATTGGGACAAGCTAGCAAAGGTTCTTTGATTTGATTAAGATCAATTTCAATGATCTCTGCATATTCTGCATCAGCATCAGGTTCTAATAGGATGGGAGCTGCTAACCAAGCTTCCATTGCTTCAATTCGACGCTGTAAGCTATTAATATCCTGGTAACCATTACTAATCATCCATTTTAAAAGAGAGATATTAGAATTTAAGTATTCAATAATCGGCTCTTTATTTAAGCGAACAGTGCAACCGTTTGCAGATCGTTCTGCCGATGCATCAGCAAGTTCAAAAGCTTGTTCAATCTTCAGATTGGGTAAACCTTCAATTTCTAATACTCGACCTGAAAAGATATTTTTTTTATTTTTGCTATCGAGTGTAAGTAAGCCGCG
>CASFML010000136.1 GCA_949295795.1 uncultured Gammaproteobacteria bacterium
GCTGCATCGCCAGTACAGGCCCGCTAAGACCCAGTGTTACGAGTGAAGCAACTATTGCTTTGAGTTTCATACTCATCCATCTCCTTAATAGGTTGTTAACTCAACTTTAGATTGTTTGAAAGCTAGATTTTTTGCCCTCTAATCCTGACAAATGGGTTTGTCGAATCAAACAAAAAATTAGTTTTAAAAAAATCTATAACTTCTTTAATTTCATACTCGCAACACACCGATAAAAGTTGGAATATGCTTCGAGCATAAAAATAATTCAAATATTTATCCCTTGTTATTTCCTACCAAGGCTGTTTAATTTCCATTCCTGCTTTATAAAGCGATATCGGCGAAAATTAAACAACCCTGGTCTTGGCACCGCTGTAAATTTACAACTTACAGTTTCGCAAACTCTAAACGGAGACTTGCTTAGCGGTTTACCAGAACCGTTTTGTAGACACTTTATATTTGTTTTTTTAGTTTTCAGCGATTTGGAAGGTACAAGACTTTGTTATTAGTGCTGAAAATAGCTTTCCTTAAAGACCAGATAGCTATTGCATTTTATACCTAACAGCATGACTTATGTCAATGGTTTCGTTATAAAATCCACCCTTCTCTATCCCTACTATAAAGAAAACTTCTAATTAAAGGAAAATAGATGCTAAATCAATTTAAATCAAGTTTCTGATAATTTTTTTTGTAGCTTGCCCGATTTATAAAGTTGTTTAACTATATCACATCCACCTATTAATTCGCCTTGGCAATAAAGTTGTGGGAAAGTTGGCCACTTAGAATTGCGTAACTCCTGGCGTATATCGTTATTTTCAAGCACATTCACATGTGCAAATTTTATACCGCAAATCTTTAGAATTTGCACTACTTTTGCCGAAAACCCACAGCAGGGTTGTTCAGGGGTTCCTTTCATGTAGAGAATCACTGGATATTTCGCAATTTGCTGTTCAATAATATCTCGGGTATTCATTTCAGATGTAATAGACATTTTGTGCCTCACTTAAACTATTTTACTCATTTTTTTATATTTAAAATGCATTTATTTGAAATTATTTTCAGGTTTTCTAGGAAAACTCTTATATAACCCAAATTAGCGATTAACCGCATTTAAATACTTGCCTTATCATTATCTGGATTTTAAACTGGTATCCGTAATTTTAGCAAATCGATAAAAATAGGATACTTCTATGAAACATGAGTTACCTCCATTACCCTATGCTTTAGATGCCTTAGCGCCCATTATTTCAAAAGAAACCTTGGAATACCATTATGGCAAACACCATAAGGCCTATGTCGACAAACTGAATGAATTAATTCCAGGGACAGAATTTGAATCATTACCTCTAGAAGAGATAATCAAAAAAGCGCCTGCTGGCCCTATTTTTAATAATGCTGCTCAAGTATGGAATCATACCTTTTACTGGCATTGCATGACGCCTGAAGCGGCAAAAAACAAGTTGAAAGGATCTTTATTAGACGCTATAAACAAATCCTTTGGCTCTGTCGATAAATTTAAAGAAAACTTTGTTAAGGCAGCCATTGGTCAATTTGGTTCCGGGTGGGCCTGGCTTATCAAAGACGCACAAGGGCTCGCAATTAAAACAACCAGTAATGCACAAACCCCACTCCAGGATAACCAATCTTGTCTTTTTACTTGTGATGTTTGGGAACATGCCTACTATATAGATTACCGCAATGCTCGCCCCAAATATCTGGAAAAATTTTGGGATGTAGTGAATTGGGGCTTTGTCACAGAAAATTTCGAAAAATAACAAGTTAATAGAGAAAAGATATGACATCCGCTTTGATGCCAATTTACCCAAGTCGATTGCCTGTAGCCTTTGAAAAGGGCTCAGGCATGTGGTTGACAGACACTCATGGAGAAGAATATTTAGATGCTTTAGCTGGGATTGCAGTATGCGGTTTAGGTCATGCCCATCCAGCAATCACCGAAACTATTTGCAAACAAGCTGCAAAACTAATCCACACCTCGAATACTTATCATATTCCAGAACAAGAAATATTAGCCTCTAAATTGGCGCGACTAGCTGGAATGGACCAAGTTTTTTTTTCTAATTCCGGTGCAGAATCTAACGAAGCGGCCATTAAAATGACGCGGCTTTATGCCCGGAAAAAAGGGATTGAGCAACCCATCA
>CASFML010000137.1 GCA_949295795.1 uncultured Gammaproteobacteria bacterium
TCATCTGCTGCATTTTCTATTCCTTTACGTCAAGGAGGACCACGGATAATTGAAGAGTCTGAAATTGATGAATGGCAAAAAAATTATTCTGAGGTCAATGTACGACAAGAAATTCAGAAGCTCATCGCTTGGAATCAAGCTAACCCTGATCGACAAAAAACAAAACGTGGAATCAATCGACATATCCAGGGATGGTTAGCCCATGCAAAAAAACCAAACAGCCAATCTGTTCAACCTATAAGTACTTGGGATCACAATATGGCTGTAATCAATCAGTTGCTGGAGGAAGACTGTGGAAATTAACGAAAAACAAGCATTTTTTGCAAGTCTGGCGGTGATTGCTGAAACGGTTAATCGTAAAATATCGCCGATATTGATAAAAGCTTATTGGGCTTGTTTGAAAGATTATTCCTTCACAGAAGTTCAATGTGCCTTGGGTGAACTATTAAAAAATCCAGATATTAAAAAACATCCGTATTTCCCTTTGCCGGCAGATGTAGTTGAAATTATTGAAGGAGATATCAATAGCAAAAGTTTATTGGCATGGACGGAAGTCGTGAGAGCTATTCGTCAAATTGGTCATTACGACAGTGTGGTGTTTACAGATAAATTAATTCATGCAGTCATTCGAGATATGGGAGGTTGGATTCAGTTATGTCAAAGTACGGAAAAAGAACTACCTTTCGTACAACGCGATTTTGAGCGCCGCTACCAAATTTATTGCCGAAGACGTCCGATAGTATTACCCAAACAATTATCGGGCCTTATAGCGCAT
This sequence comes from uncultured Gammaproteobacteria bacterium, assembly GCA_949295795.1. Lineage (GTDB taxonomy): Bacteria > Pseudomonadota > Gammaproteobacteria > Diplorickettsiales > Diplorickettsiaceae > Aquirickettsiella. The sequence goes on from CASFML010000137.1 coordinate 776, forward strand.
CAAAACACCTTTAATGGCCATGATCAATACATACCTCGCGCTGTTACCTGTTCAGATCAAAATAATATTTCTGTAAGCAAAAATTTTATTAAGGAAAAATAACGATGAAGTGCATTAATTCAGAATGTAATTATTTTAAGACCTATGTACTTAATTCTCGAGTGGTGTATGAGGGCAAAATGCATCGACGAAGGTTATTTTGCCCAAAATGTGCTACTCGATATACGACCTTTGAGACTATCTTATATGATGATGTTGCGAACCATTGGTTTAATGATAAGTCGTAAAACTTCTTAAAAGGGTACGTCATCTAGTCGCTAGTATTTCTTTAAATCGGCTTTCATACTCATGAAAATTCTTTACAAAAATACATCTATGACTCAATTAAATAAAAATTCTCATTCCTCTACCCATGTTAAAGATTCTTTTCATCGGCAATTAGCGATTCAACATGCCCAAACAGCCCATCGTTTAGTACAACAACGTTATGTCAATGATGCAAAGCCTATCTTTGTTGATAAGGGAATATAACCATGGGGAGAAATAGTAAATTTAATCCAACTTTAGCAAAAAATATTATTGAAGATAGTGCTCATTTAGTTCCCTACACAATTGTTGCTGAAGCCAATCAAATTAATCGGGCTACTTTGCATCGTTGGATTAATCGAGGCCTTGAAGATATTCAATTAGGAAAACCCCAGACTGAATTAGCCAAATTTTGCGACACCATAAAAAAGAAACAATGTCATGCAGTCAAAGAATTACTGAATGAGATTAAAAAAGGAGAAAAAGGTTGGCAAGCGCGTGCTTGGATTTTGGAGAGAAGGTTCCCATTAGAGTTTTCAAGCTGTGCTCAAGAATTGTTGCAAATGAAAGAACAAATTGATCATATCGAGGCTTTGTTAAAACCCAATGTCTAAATCTATTCCTAAAGATTTTTTAAAAAAACGCTTACTGTTACAAAAGACCTTAGCCAAGCTTAGGAAGATTAATTGATCGCGGTCTTTTTATTTTATAACAGGGGATTGGTAAATATCGATTCTTTACCTTTAGTAAGGACTTTGTCCATTGTGCCTTACTTTGTTATGAAGGCGACTACTGTATTTTATTTGAAATAGCACCGACTGGTTTCATTTACCGTATTTTACAAAGCAATAATGTGAATAAGAACTTAAATGCCATTAAGAAATTACCAATGCTGAGTGCTTTTATTGCGGTGATGGTGAAAACAAAGAAAAAAGTTCGATCCTGGCCCTTCAAAGGGTATACCTGCAATGAAGTCTGTCGTTATTTTAGTGGCATTGATATTGGCTGGACATTTAACCCAAAGCATCTCTTTAAGAAGTTAATCCAATTGAAAGAACAACGTAATTATGAGCTCTTAAGCTGTTGGAGACGACCATGAGTGGTGGAGGCAGTGGTAATGATGAAGCCAATCGATTACTGGAAGAACAAATCCGCCAACAGAAAGAAGAAATAGAACAAAAAAGACAAGCGATTGTTGAACAACGTATGGCCATCATTCAAGGACAAGGCGCACAATCTTTTAATAACCCCGATCATCCTAATCCATGAATTTGGCTACGCTCTATACACGTTATGAAGAAAGCAAACGCTACAAAGATAAGTGGTTAGCGTTATACAAAGAATTGTATACTTATGTGATCCCCGATCGAGATGCGTTTAATATTAAATTTAATTTTCAAGATCAAGGCAAACCCACCCGTTTGCAGATGTGGGATGATACAGCGCTTTTAAGCGCGTATCAGCGTGCCAATGATCTGCATGGACTGTTACTACCCCAAGATCGCGTTTGGGGAAAATTAAGCTTAGATTCGCATCTTATTAACGCCAATCAGATCAGTGAA
>CASFML010000138.1 GCA_949295795.1 uncultured Gammaproteobacteria bacterium
ATAGCGTGAATCAAGCTCTACACCTATGAATAAACCTTTACCGCGAATTTCTTTGATTAAAGGCGAAGAAATTTCTAATAGGCCTTGATATAAATAATCACCCAATTTTGCCGAACGCTCAATGAGGTTTTCCTCAAACAATAGATTTAAAGCTTCTAAAGCGACTGTTGCGGCTAAAGCATTACCACCAAACGTACTACCGTGATCGCCTGGAGTAAAAACATCCATAATATCACGGCGACTTAAAAATAATGAAACGGGTAACAAGCCTCCCCCTAATGCCTTACCTAAAATCAAAGCATCAGGTTTAATATTTTCATGTTCACAGGCCAAAAATTTTCCGGTTCTTCCTAAACCCGTTTGTATTTCATCTAGAATCAGTAAAACATTATTTTGTCGACAAATTTTTTCAACCGCTTGTAAATATCCTTTAGGTGGAACAACGATGCCACGTTCACCTTGAATAGGTTCAACTAAAAAAGCAGCCGTATTGGGAGTAATTGCAGCCGATAATAGCTCTGCATCGCCATATTCTATGGTTTTAAATCCTGGTGCAAACGGACCAAAACCAAACTGATACTGAGGTTTTGATGACATACCCACCACGGTGGTTGTCCGACCATGGAAGTTGCCACGACAAACTATAATTTCAGCTTGATTTTCTGCTATTTTTTTTACGGTATAAGCCCATTTTCTAGCCCCCTTGATGGCGGTTTCTACGGCTTCTACACCCGTATTCATTGGTAAAGCTTTGTCCATCTGCGTTAAGTCACAGGCACGCTTTAAAAAAGTGCCTAATTTATCGCTATAAAAAGCCCGCGAACAAATTGATAAACGTTGCGCCTGTTGACTTAAAACATGAACCAAACGCGGATGACTGTGACCATGGCTCACTGCAGAATAAGCACTCATCATATCAATGTAACGCTTACCTGAAGTATCCCAAAGTTCAGCACCTAATCCATGACTAAGCACCACCGGCAAAGGATCGTAATTAGCTGCACCATAACGTTGCTCCAGCTCTATTGGATGGCTAATTTTGTAATCATTTGAAAGGCTTGACTGCTGATCAACCATAACGCTTTGCTTATTCATTCTGTTGAAACTCCAAAAATACTTAGCAATATTTCCTGAATTAATCTTTTTGTTTTACAACCCTCATCATGATAAGGGTTGTATTCAACCACTTCAACTCCAATAAGTTGTGATGCTTGGCGTAATTGCTTTAATCCTTGGCATAACTCTTTTCCTGAAATACCATTCGCTTCAGGCACACCCACACCAGGCGCGTCAAAGGGATCAATACCATCTAAATCTAAACTTACACCAAACCCTAAACTGTTTTCGTTAACTTGGGCGATTGCATCAGCAAGTACCGACGCAAAACCTTGTTTAGCAATAGCCTCCATATTATAAATACGAACACCTAACCGCTGTAATAAATTTTCCTCTTCTGCCTCAAAGCTACGAATACCAATTAAAGCGAGACGTTTTGGATTTATTTTAGGACGAGACATTGCGATTTGTGTTAGCGATGTATCCCCATAACCTAAAAGAGCGGCTAGGGGCATACCATGAATATTGCCTGTAAGCGTTGTTTCGAAGGTGTGACTATCCATATGCGCATCAATCCAAATTAACCCTAAATCACCGTTTTGTTGTGCTAGCGCCGCTGCAACACCGCTCCAAGTGCCAATAGCGCAGGAATGATCTCCACCAAAGACTGTAAAGCGTTTATTTTGCTCGACTAAATCAAAGGTTAAAGCCGCTAATTGAGTATTCAACTCTACCACTCCCTGCAATCGATCGTTTTTACACCCACGACGTGGTACCAGCATAGCTTGCCAATGAGCCGTTAAATGTTGTTGTGTGGCTAGTTGTTTCTCTAAGCCTTCTCTTTGCAGTAATAGAGGCCCTTCCCCACAACCTTCATCATTCGCAGCGATCCCGGATGCATAACCAATCAAAGACAGTGACAAGGTCATAATATTTTAAACCTCTCTTTTCTATTTTATGATTTGGGGTTCTTAAATATAAACATCAATATAAAGTAAAATCTTCAAAACCTTACTCAAAATTACCGATATCTAGAAAATTTATAACTCAACCTAATATTTTTATCAACGCAGATTTTGTAAGATAAAGTGGAACACTTCATTTATTTTATCAAAGTAAACTTGATATATCCGAAAAGCCGACTAACAATAGATCTATGCAACCCCTTGCTCCACTTATTAAAGATCTTGCGGTAATACTTGGCGTCGCTAGCTTAGTCACACTTTTATTTCAAAAAATAAGACAACCGGTGGTATTAGGCTATCTTTTATCCGGAATTATCGTAGGTCCCCACGTCCCTCCTTACGATCTAGTGACCGATGTACCCAGTTTACATACACTGTCCGAACTGGGCGTTATTTTTTTGATGTTCTCGCTCGGTTTAGATTTTAGCTTTCATAAACTTAAGCGCGTAGGCACGCCGGCAATTGTCACTGGCGTATTTGAAGTCATAATCGTTTTATTAATTGGTTTTGTACTAGGAAAAATTTTGGGGTGGTCAACCTATGATTGTATTTTTTTGGGTGCAGCCCTTTCCATTTCATCCACCACAATTATTATTAAAGCAATGGAAGAGTTGGGTTTAAAAAACAAGCATTTTGCCGAGCTGGTCTTTGGTGTATTAATTGTTGAAGATCTGCTCGCTATTTTATTATTAGCAGGCCTCTCTATTGTAGTGGGTACTCATGCCGTCCTTTCTGCAACACTTGCAGATTCCGCTATCAAACTTTTTATCGTTGTCGGAAGCTGGTTTTTGATCGGTTATTTTTTAATTCCTACTTTGATTCGAAAATTAGTCGATGTCGCAAATCAAGAAACCTTAACTATCGTATCCGTTGCGCTGTGTTTAATACTCGTCTGTATTGCTGCCTACTTCGGTTATTCGACTGCATTAGGTGCGTTTATTATGGGTTCAATTTTAGCTGAAACAGATTTGATTCAGTTTATTGAACAATATATGCGTCCTATCCGTGATATTTTTGCGGCGGTGTTTTTTATTTCGGTCGGAATGCTCATTGACCCAAGTATGATCGTGCAAAATATTTGGATAGTGTTGCTTATTTCGTTCATTACCATTATCGCAAAAATTTTCGCTACCGGCACTGGAGCATTAGCTTCGGGTCAAAGTTTAAGCACTTCAGTACGCGCAGGCTTTAGCATGGCACAAATTGGTGAATTTTCATTTATTATCGCAGGATTAGGACTGAAATTACAAGTGACACTGCAAGCATTGTTCCCAATTATCATTGAGGTATCAGCCTTCACGACTTTTAC
>CASFML010000139.1 GCA_949295795.1 uncultured Gammaproteobacteria bacterium
CTAATTCCGGTGCAGAATCTAACGAAGCGGCTATCAAAATGACGCGACTTTATGCCCGAAAAAAAGAAATCGAGCAACCCATCATTATTGCTATTAAAGATGCTTTTCATGGCAGAACCCTAGCAACACTCAGTCTATCTGGCAGTGAACGTTTACAAATTGGTTTTGAACCATTATTAGAACGTTTTATCCATATCCCTTTTAACGACGTTAATGCCTTGAAGGATGTAATAAAAAAACATAAAAAGAATATTATTGCAATTATGTTAGAACCCATCCAAGGAGATGGTGGAATTAAAATAGCCAGTCCTGAGTTTTTAAAAATTATTCGAAATTATTGAGATCAATACGATTGGCTGATGGTACTTGATGAAATACAAACGGGCCTTTGTCGTACTGGGCCATGGTTCGCCTACCAAGCAACTAATATTTTACCTGATATAATTACTATTGCAAAAACCTTAGGTAATGGCTTTCCTATTGGAGCCTATTGCACACGCGGGAAGGTAAATAATATTTTTCCTATTGGAAAACATGGCTCGACATTTGCGGGGAGTGCGCTAGCCTGTGCTGTTGCTATTACTGTTATTGATACCTTAGAAAAAGAAAACTTGCCCGCACATGTCAAAAAAATTGGGGATTATTTGTTAACAAAATTACAAAATAGTTTTGCTAACCATCCGCATATTGTCGCTATAAAAGGGCGTGGGCTTATGTTAGGCATTGAACTGGATACTGAATGTCGTAATATTCCAAAAGTCGGGTTAAAACATCGTTTACTTTTTAATGTTGTTTCTAATAATACCATCCGTCTTCTTCCGGCATTAATTTTACAAGAAGATGAAGCCGATGAAATTTGCTTACGTTTAGTTAAAACTGTAAACGAATTTTATTCATCCTTATGAAAACTAATGAGAAAAAATTAGATTTCACTACTCGTTGCATACATGCTGGACAAATACCTGACCCAACCACGGGTGCATTAATTACACCCATTTATGCAACCTCTACCTATGCTCAAAAAAGTCCAGGTATACATCAAGGCTTTGAGTACTCTAGAACCCAAAATCCTACGCGATTTGCTTATGAACGATGTATTGCCGATTTGGAAAATGGTCACGCTGGATTTGCTTTTGCCTCTGGAATGGCAGCAATTAATACATTACTAGAATTACTAAATCCCGGCGATCATATCATTAGTATGGATGACTTATATGGCGGCACTGTCCGGTTATTTAACCAAATTAAACAACGATCATCAGATTTAAGTTTTTCGTATGTAGATATGAGTGATTTAAATAATTTAAGTAAAGAGATCAAACCTGAAACTAAATTATTATGGATGGAATCTCCAACTAATCCCTTATTAAAATTGGTTGATATAGAACAAGCAGTAAAAATTGCGCACCAGCATAAATTAATCACTGTACTCGATAATACATTTGCAACTCCTTGGATTCAACAACCCTTAACCTTAGGTTGCGATCTTGTTGTTCATTCTGCCACTAAATATTTAAATGGGCACTCTGACATGGTCGGTGGAATCGTCGTTGTAGGAAACAATGCTGAGTTAACTGAGAAAATAGCCTATTTACAGAACGCAATGGGCGCCATACAAAGTCCCTTTGATAGTTTTCTTGCCTTACGAGGTTTACATACTTTGGCATTACGTATGCAAAGACATTGTGAAAACGCATTAAAAATAGCTCAGTTTTTAGAGCAACATAACAAGGTTGAAAAGGTTTTTTATCCTGGTTTAACGAGTCATACTCAACATAACTTAGCAAAAAAACAAATGCAAAATGGTTTTGGAGGAATTGTAAGCTTTGTTTTGCAAGGCGATTTAGAAACAACCTTTCGCTTTTTAGAGCGTTGTCGTTTATTTACATTGGCAGAAAGCCTTGGTTGTGTAGAAAGTCTTATTGATCATCCCGCCATTATGACCCATGCTGCTTTACCCTTAGAAACTCGTAAATGTCTTGGTATTACAGATAATTTATTACGTTTATCTGTAGGAATCGAAGCAGCCGACGATCTGATTGATGATCTTAAACAAGCTTTAATTTAATTTTTTATACTTTAGCAAAAAAACTGCGCATAAAATTTAAATCTGTTAAAATTATTTGAATAAAATATAATCCTGTACCTGTCATGAAAAAAAATATATTTTTAATTTTCTTATCTATATTAATTTCTGCTTGTTATCTATCTCCCGATACATTAGAAACTCCGAGCAAACCAAAGGACCCTTTTAAGAAAAATTCTTATACCGATCTACCCATACTTCCTCCCGGTTTTGGCCCTAGCAGAGGACCTTCAATAGCTCCCCGAGATGGCAAATATCCAGCAGATTATTTTAAGACTCCACCCTCATTTTATAATTCTTTTAATTTTTGAAAAGTCTAAACTTAGATAAATTGAACAATAATAACCAATGTACTTTCAAGCGAGAAATATATTCTGAGATTATTAGTTAAATTAAAATTTTAGGTGCTTAATGGAAAAAAGTGGATTTTTATTAATTTTCTTTTCGTTATTTTTAGTTTCCTGCTATTCAAATTTAACTTCGGGTAGTTTATTCTCAAATAGTACTGATTCCTTCACCTTTAAAATTACACCAGGAAAAGCTAAAACACCTTCAAGTATAATGCCAGCTGGATTCGGCCCCATTAGAGGACCTTCTACTTCTTCATCAGATGTAGAAAATTCATTTAGTAATGATTTAATAAAATGTCGTAAAAATTTATTAAATCAACAATTACATTTTATGTTTAGTTTTTGACTGGATCGATTATGAAAAAAGCAGTGGCTCTTATTTCTGGCGGCTTAGATTCTATGCTTGCCGTCCGTGTTATCCAAGAACAAGGGATTTATGTTGAAGGCATTAATTTTTATACTGGATTCTGTATTGAAGGTCATACACAAGCCATACGTAATTCTCAAC
>CASFML010000140.1 GCA_949295795.1 uncultured Gammaproteobacteria bacterium
AAAGATCTCGCTACGTCTAGATTATTTATTGGAAAATCGTGAAGATCTTATTTTATTTTTTAAATCTTTACCGGCTCAGGAACATACTAAAGCTATCGAATGGTTAAAGAATAATAATTTCGATTTTCGTACTGCTTTGCTAAATCAATATTTCTATATTGCGCAAATGTCTATTCCTAATAGTAAACTATTGTTTGAAAGATTAAAATTGTTACAAGATTTTAATTATTTGTTTTCTGATTTGATCAATATGGAGTTATCAAAATTTATCGAATGTTGTAATACGCAACAATTAATCAAGGATTTTTAAAAGAAAGTACATTGTTAACACGTTATAATGCGCCACTTTTTCTAGAAACTTATCGTAATTTTATTGAAATAATTATTAAGTCAGGATTTCGACAATTTAGTAAATTAACCTTTGAGAATCAACAACGTTATTTATCTCATATTGATTTTTCTAAAGCTCAGTTTGAGGACGTTGTATTTCAAACTCCCCTCATTGACATTAAATTTAATGAAGCCTTTTTTAATCATGTTAGTTTTCTTGGTGATCTCATTCATATCAAATTTGAGAATTCAAAAGGCGAAATAGAAATGATTGGGTTTGATCGCAACCTTCTCGTAAAAAACGTTGATTTTCTTGCTGCTGATCTCCAGATATTTGCTAATAATGTTGAATTTACTAATGCGGATTTTAGTCACAATCAAGGAAAAATATTTATTGAAGGAGGAATATCGCAAAGCTTTTTAGTGTATTTTCAAGGTTTATTTGTATTATCTGGAGATATGAGGGCGACTTTGCTGGATTATTTTTCAGGAATCCTGCAAGTTAATGGCAATATAGAAAGTTGCTCTTTTAATTATTTAAAATTCAAAAAATTTATTATTAATGGGAAAATTATTAATTCTTTTTTTTCAAATTCTGACTTTAGAGACACAGTCTTTATTGATAAATTGGATTTAGACGCTGAGATTGATCCTAGTAAAAATTATTTTTTGGGTGAATATTCTTTTGCACAAGAAGATAATAGCTTTTCATTTTTTAAAAATTCTAAATTTTCGACATTATCTTTGACTCAGCTTTTGATTCATCTGTACATGCCTTATAAACCAGAATTACATCTGTTTCGTGAAACGGATATGCGTGAGATAAGTTTTCAAGATGTAAACTTGCAAGAAGCCTTAAAAAGATATTTTTTAATTGATTTTACGGGTGCTAATTTTGCTGGTGTGAATTTTGATCATTTTTCCAATGAGATTACTCATATTAACCTTATTGATGCTGATTTAAAGGCCGCTTCTTTTCGTTATGCTAATTTAAATTTTTTTGATTTTACTGAATCCGATCTTAGTTATTGTGATTTCTCTTTATCTCACATAGAACTAGCCAATGTCAGAGATACCAAGGTCGAAAACATAAAATTACGGATTGATCAGTTTTTTCAATTTTATGATCAAGGGCATACTGATTTTTCTAGTTTGCAATTAGTGGGCTCACTTGAAAATCAATGGCAAGATAAATCTTTACAGGGTTTAAAATTGTCCTCTCAAGCCTTCCAATATCTTGTGCAACAAGGATTTAAGAATTTTGCTTTTACTGATTTACGGGCGGTTGCTTCGGGTCTGCTTGTGCAATACTATTCGAGAATTGATCTTGATTTTGAGTCCGTTCGACTACCCCCTGATTTTGGTTTTAATCGTTGTCTAGGTCATCACTCTAGAAAAAAACGGGAAATTTGTTTATTTGGTTGGAATGAAATCGATCAATTTAATGAAGAAAGCGTTAATAATCGCGATATCAATAAGGTTGTTATCCGTAGCGAATTGTTTCTGGCAACGCTTAAATCTATTTCTATGGAGCAGCAAGAGCAATTACTAGAGTTTGCACGAACATATCCGGTCGTGGGTTCTGATATTGAACCGGTAAAACAACTTTTCCATTTTTCTCGTTGGCAATTTTATTTAAAAAGGGTAAATCATGTATCACATATTGCTTTAAAGGGATTTTTTATAAAGGATACATTGATTGCATTCATGAATGGAAATTATGAAGACACAGCGATAAATCTAAATTTACTTTATTCAGAAAAGATATTGAACCATTTTTCTGGTGAATTAATTTTTTTTGAAGAAGCATTAGAATTAAATGGCAAAAAAATGCTTAGTTTTTTATTGAAAATTTCTAGACCTTTCCTATTGCGTTCCGGCAATCTCAGCTATTTAATTTACGATTTAATAGAAGCTCTACAATCATTGGAAGATACAAAATATTTACGTGTAGTAGATGATGAGATTTTTATCACTATCAACAGCGCAGAAATGATCGTTGAATGGGCAGAACTGTTACCCATGGAACTTGCTTTAGCAATGGAAGGAATAACGCTCGGTTTCGGATTGGTGGTATTTATTGGTACTGATGTGTATTTTACTCATGAATATGTGCAGTCTATCGATTCAGTAATGCCTTTAACTACCGCGGAAAAATTTTACGCAGGGTTGCGTCTTTTTTTGGGTCGAAGCCTAGAGGCTTATCTCGAGGAACTTCTTGAAGAAAAGCAAATTAATAATTTTTTAGCTAAACAGAGCCTAAGTTTTCTTAAAAAGCAGGATCAGATTCAATATTTTGTTTTTCCTACCGCTAAACGTGTTGAAGAGTGTTGGTATGTTCCTTATTTAGGTTGGACCTATTCTGGAGGTGGTTTTGGCGGTGGAAGAACCAATGCGGAGCGGCTTTGGCGTTGGGGTCGTTATTGTAATGCCACTTATCCTATGGATCTAGATAACCGTATTCTTTTAGATAAGAAGCTTAATAATATTCGCTGGTTGCGTACCGAACCCGATAGTTTGTTGGAAGCTGAAGTATTTTGTTTTGAGCCAGCTTGCAAATTTAAATCCAAAACCATTTGGACGAATGAAACCTATTCTTGTCAAAATGCACTAGGGATACGGGACCTAAGCTTAAAAACTGGAAACTATACGTTAATTGATGTGGATACGGGTAATGATGTTGTGCGTGGTTTTCTAGATCGTCCTAATATCATCGTTGCTAGAAATGGCACCAAGGATTTACTTGGAGGAAATTTGGATGATATCTTCATTCTAAATGATCATTTGATTAACGGTACTCTAAATGGCTTATTAGGTAATAATACCTTGGAATTAAAAGAGTTTGCGTTACACCTGGATTTAAAGATTGATTTAAAGGCTAAGGTATTAGCTTCTTATAATAATACTAAATTTCTGGATATTATTAATATGCAGCAGATATTAGGACGACCCAATAAAAAGGAAGGGATTGTTTGTGTATGTGATACCCGTTATGTTGATGGTCGGGGTGGAGAAGGAAATAAAAATCGTCAGGATATTGTTTTTATTCCGGACTTACCTTGTTCTTATCAATTAATTTTGAAGGTCTCACATTATACAATAATTACTAATTTGGCTAGAAAGGGAAATTTTTCTTACTGGATTAGCGGTGGACAGACTTACATTAATTTGAATTCTACGGCAAATCATCAAGTTGTATTTAATTATACGTTAGCTGAACTTTCTCATTTTCATTATGACTTTAATGTTTCTTCTCCTGTGCAGAGCGCAATTTTGTGTTTTAATATCAGCAAATTAGAATTGGATCCGATAGAGATTGCATGGCTAGAACCCTATCAGCCTACATTTAGTTTGCAAGGTCAAACTCAATTGAAATTTGATCGTAAGAAGATCTTTATTTTACAGAAAAGCCAACAAGCTATTCAGGAAATTATTCAACATTATCCAGCGCTTGCTTTGCGATTGCAGGCAATTTTTATGGTTAAGGCCCGTGAAGAGTATGTCGTGATTGGTTCGGCTTATAATGAAGTTTTGCCGAATAACCCTTTGTATCCAAGCCATTTAGTCGGAAATGAAGGGGAAAGTATTTATAAAGTTCTCGCTCCAGAAAAAAACGATACGCTTCCAAAAATTACCCTTTATTACTTACCTTCGACTAAATTGGCCATAGAAACCTTGGATTTACGTGAGGTAATTACCTCTTTTAGAAATTATACAAATTGCACCATTCATTTAATCATTCAAGAGCAAGTGGATCATTTGCAGCTTATTATTTCCACTCGTTATGATTGTCAGTTTAAGCAACGAATTGTTGAGATAGTATTAAATAAGGGGATGCAATGGTATCAGCGATTAGATATTGTCATGGATCGCGCTCCTTTGGAAATGATATCGACATCTAATAAAACATCATGGACTTTAGTCCCAAAACCACTAAAATTTAGCAACTCGATACGCATTATGACGCTCTTTGAACAGGATGTAGAAGTCGGCACTACTATCATTATGCCTAATGGGGTCAAATCGTTAATTTACGCACGTTCGGGAGTAAATTTCTCCGATCTTATGTTTTTTCCTAAAAGAAATCAACCCTTTTATAGTGTTATTTTGAAGCAATTTTATTTGGATTCAGGTTTGTCGGATCCTACATTACGTACCTTACTGATTCAATATCACGGTAAGCAAATGAGTGTTACGGATATTGCAGCTCAGTCCTTAGAATATGTGCCTACGATCCAACAAGTGGTAAATAGTCAACGTCATGAAATTTATCGATCTCTATTTAAGGCTCATGCTAGAAAAGCGCGGGAGTTATGGGAGCCTATAGCTTCAAGTGCTACACGACCAAGTTTCTGGCTTTTTGATAATGTAAAGCCAATTCATCGACTGCTGAGTAAAGCAACGCTATTTTTACAAGAAAGCCGATCCATTAAAAAGGTTGGTCAATTAAGAATAATCATTGCTAACAAATCTTATCCAAATTCAAGCAATGAATCACAACAAACGGCGATTGTGATTTATAAGCCAAAAATAAGATCTATTGTGATTAGCTTCTCAAGTAAAAGCATATTGAAAGGATCAATTTCGGCTGTTTGTGAGGAAATGGTTGAGCGTTATAAAAAGACTTACTATTATTTATCCCCTTGTGTTCGTTATGGAATAAAACCTCTGCTATTAGCAAGCTCAATTAACTTGGAAAATCCTGCATCATTGCTAATTTATTTAATGACTCATGCCATCGTCATGCAGAGTACACAATTTATTGGACAGCACTTGCCGATAAGCATCCAAAGTAAATTGGCTAATTTTTTAATTCCTTTCTTAATCACTATTTTGGTATTTCATTCTTATTTATTTGCCAATGATGAAGGTATGGAGGGGTTTATTTCCAAATTGGCTAGCCATTTAATACACACTTGTCTTTTCAAAACAGGCGAGTGGGTCACGTACCGGACCCTAAGTCAATTCTTTAAACGGGTTCCTGAAACGAATAATCCACTTGCATTTAATGAGGCTCGTCAGTGCTTGATGCCGAGTGCCTAGATTTTTTTAAGTTTATAAAAAATCATCAGTTAATTTAATAATTGTAAGGTTCCTTTTAAATGCATAAATGAACCATCCTTTGCAGCGATATTGGTATAAACAAGCTTATTTTTAAAATCTTCTACATGGACCACATTAGTTATACTGGCAGGCTCATGCCAATACACCATGTACACCTGGGGTCTAATTTCAATCGCTGTATATTGAACGTTGTCGTGATCGCCTTTAAATTGTCCGGATAAGCCTTCGAAAGACATATTTTGATTATCTTTGAAATTTAATTCAAATATATTGTTGTCAAATCTAACTCGCATTTTTTTGCCGATGGCTGGAAAGGAATTGAGTGTGTTCCATGGAATTTCGCCGGTTAAGACCTTAGCGCTTAATTGTAAACTGGTTTCGTCGGCAAGACCGGGGTACAATTTTTTCATCGCAGCAATGATCGTTTGACTATGCGGGGATTGAAGCAGAAACTGATTAAAATGTTGGATATAGTCTTGAGTGAACTGAAGTGATGATGGTGAAAAATCAGGGGGTTGATTTTTCGTTAAAAAATGGCCGGGTATGACACTTTGAGGCGACAAACTACGCATTTCTTCAAGTGTCTTGATCCAATCTTGTCTTGATTGTTCAGTTTGGCTATCGGCTAACCAAACATGTAGACCATTTGATACTAATACTCCTCCGAGTATCGTCTTTAAGGAAGGAATCCAAAGATAAGTATGATCGGGATCTTGTTTTAATCCTTCAATAATAATTTTATTGCCTTCAAGATCGAGATAATTTTCTTGAAGGGGTGTGGGGGTTATGAGCTTGCTGGGTTTTTCTTTGAGTTTGCTTGCCCATAGCGCTAATTTGTCCTCCTTGCTGGCATTAATTAAATAAGCAGTTTGTGGCGTGGATAAAATTTGAGCGTCAGGAAAATTTTTTGCTAAGGTTTCTAAGCCAAAGTAGTAATCAGGATCGCTATGGCTGATATAGATGGTTTTCAGTTTTCTACCCGATTCTTTTATTAATGAGACTAATTTTTCAGCATCTTTTTTTTGGAATTGCGCATCAACAAGAATGGCTTCTTTGTTACCTAAAATTAATGTCGAAGAAACCGGAAATAAGGAAGCGCTGCCTGGGTTGTAGACTCTAAGCGTTAATTGACTGGGTTCAGCAAAACTTAGCGCAGAATATAAAAGGATGAGGAGCGAAAAAATTTTGCACAGTTTTTTCAAGTACATAAAACCGCCTACTATTTCTGAATAGCTTTAGTCTACAAATGATTACAAGAAAAGTCCAAGTCATCACTTGGTTTTTCATCGGTAAGAATGGATATTTATATTTTTATAAGCTATTTACATTAGTTATTTGTAAAACATATAATATAAAGTATTATTATCTATTAATTTGATATAAGTCGATTTTCTATGAGAGAATCGACTTAATGACGGCAGGTCTTCTTAGCACCGGATGGGCTTAGCGCTCTGTCGCAGTTATTTTTACTATTGTTTCTTAGCTAAAGATTATGTCCAGTGCGTACCGGTGTATTATTTCACATCATTATCTTATCCCTTATCTATCGTCAACGGTGCATGCGGGGTTTCCTTCACCAGCGGATGATTTTCTAGAAGGCCATCTCGATCTGAATGAATATTTGATTGCTCACCCTGCGGCTACTTATTACATCCGAGTCAAAGGCGAATCGATGATTAATGCGGGTATTCATGATGGTGATCTTTTAATTGTCGATCGTAGTTTGGAACCTCGTGATAATAAAGTTGTTATTGCGGTTGTTGATGGTCAGTTAACCGTAAAACGACTTAAAAAATTAAAGAATCAACAATTTGTTCTGGTAGCAGAAAATCCAGATTTTCCGGCGATTGCTGTGAATGAAGAAAATAATGTTAGCATCTGGGGAATTGTCATCCATGTTATTCATTCTGTGTAAGCATGTCTTATTTTGCGTTAGCGGATTGTAATAATTTTTACGTTTCTTGCGAACGGGTGTTTAATCCCGCTTTAGAAAAACAACCTATTATCATTCTTTCGAATAATGACGGTTGTATTATTTCTCGCTCGAATGAAGCAAAAATGTTAGGAATTCCCATGGGCGCACCGGTTTTTAAATACCGTGATTTGATCCGACGTGGTCAGGTTCGTTGTTTTTCTTCGAATTACGCGCTTTACGGCGATATGTCACAACGGGTTATGGATTCTTTGCGGCGTTTGTGTCCGGATATGGAAGTGTATTCTATTGATGAGGCGTTTTTAAAACTCGATCATTTCTCACATTACGATTTAAATAGCTATTTATTGGATATTCGCCAAAAGGTAAAACAGTGGACAGGAATTCCTATCTCGATAGGTTTAGCGTCTAGCAAAACCTTAGCTAAGGTAGCGAATTTTTATGCCAAGCACACGGTTAAAGCAGGTGTTTATGACTTACGTTCAGCGGTATTACGCGACGCTTTATTAAAGACGCTGCCGATAGAAGAAGTTTGGGGGATTGGACGCAAGCTGACTGAAAAGCTTCATCATTATGCGATTAAAAATGCTTTTGATTTACAACGGGCTAATCCCAAAATAATGCGTCGACGCTTTAGTGTGGTGGTTGAACGTATTATTCTCGAACTTAATGGTATTTCATGTCTTGGCTTAGAGAGTGTCGCGGCTAAAAAACAGATTATGTGTTCGCGTTCTTTTGGGCGGCCGATAACTAATTTGCACGATTTAAGCAGTGCGTTGAGTCGCTATACCGCGCGTGCGGCTTGTAAATTAAGAGAGCAAGCATGCAAAGCGCAAGCTATTTATGTGTTTATTACGACGAATAAGCATAAAACCAGTGATCGACAATATATGAAGGGTTTAGCCAGTTCTTTAGTGACGGCGACAGATGATACACGCGTATTAATGGTTGCGGCACAGCAGATTTTAAAACAATTGTATAAGAGTGGATTTAACTATAAAAAGGCTGGAATTTTATTAATGGATATTATACCGAGTTATCAACAACACCCTGATCTCTTTATTTCAGCGACTTCACAACGTTCAGCTGCGTTAATGAAGGTATTGGATGAGGCCAATCAAAGCTTCGGCTCGCACACGCTTTTTTTTGCGGCAGAAGGGTGTGCGCAAGTCTCCTGGATAATGCGTTCTGGATATCGTTCACCACGTTACACGACACATTGGCAAGAACTTGCTAGCGCAAAGGCCTAATTAAGATTTTTTCCTTATAAATAATTTTTTTAATTATTATATAATATTAAAAATAATTATTTTTAGTCTTTTTTTAATTAATTTTTTTTATTCTTGTTTGTAAAGAATGATTATGCATGTTATTTTATCAAAACAATAGATTAAAAAAAGGAGCGATTTTATGAATGAAACGTTATGGATTACTTTGCCAACGAATGAAGAAAATAAAATTAAAGAAATTTTTAATTCAATAACAGATTTAAGCAACTTAACCCTCAATAATTTAATAAGTTATTTTGAAATAAAAAATAATTGTGAACAAGGAATTGCAGTTGAACAATTATCTACAGATAATTGTTTATATGAAGAAGCCAACAAATGGCAGAATACTTTAAGAAATTATAGTGCGATTATTGGAGCGACACACTTGAATACCAATACAAGTGAAATAAAAGGGAGGTTAAATAGTATAAAAAATAAATTTAGGCAACATGGTAAGATTGGATTAGCGGATGTGGTGTTTCAGCCGAATGAGTTAATGTGTTTACTTATTATGTGTTATAGCAATCCGAGCTTAATTGGCCCTAGATTATGTAAAGCATTAGATGATCGAAGAAAGGCTAACGAACAAAATAACGAAGTGGAGCGAGTAAAAAATGAGGGATTAATAAAAACAGAAATGCTTAAAAATTCAGCTTACAGTAATGCACAGAGGAGAGTGCTTCCTTCACAAAGCAATTTACGCTTAATGAGTACAGCACTTTTTTTTAATGATACGAGTATTAGTTTGCCTGTTGAAGTCATCAATAGAGTTAAAAACGAAACGATTCACCCAGCGATCCCAACGAATCAAGAGCGTTTTGTCCATATAATTGATCAACGTGGTGGCTTTAGTGAATGGGTTAATGAGACTGAGCGATCTGCTCCTCGAAAACGAGCGCTGAGAACGGAAGATTCTTATGCTGGATTGCAAAGTTTACAATTGGATACCTCAGAGGGAGATGGCTTTGTTCCACCCTATCTAGGTGCATCCACTTCTGTTTTACCTATCAGTGGAAATCAATCCGAGCTTACTCCAGAAGTTTTAGTAATGAAAACAACAAGTAATTCAGCCGCTGTTAATGTAAATCCAATGCTGATCATGGGAGCTGGCGCACTTGCATGCGCAAACCATATACCTATAGTTAGTGCTGTTGGACGAAATTTTGTAAGGACTGTAAAAGATACCAGTACGAAAGCAAAAGATTTTTTAACAGCTAGTTTTTTTTCAAGTGTGAAGTCAATTCAGTCTAGTGAAGAAGAGCGGTTGCAAGAACAGGAACCCATTTCTAAAGCTGGTTATTCTTGAGTTTAATAAAAAAAAGAGAAGTTATTTTTAACTTCTCTTTTTGCTAAAGTTTTAATTATTATTCTTGATCAAGAAAACTACGTAAGGGTTCTGAACGAGTAGGATGGCGTAGCTTACGTAAGGCTTTCGCTTCAATTTGTCGAATACGTTCACGTGTAACGTCAAATTGTTTGCCCACTTCTTCCAAGGTGTGATCAGTATTCATATCAATACCAAAGCGCATGCGTAATACCTTTGCTTCACGCGGAGTCAGTGATGCGAGCACTCGCTGTGCAGTTTCGCGTAGACCTTCAATAGTGGCGGCATCAATCGGCGATAAGGCGGCTGCATCTTCGATAAAATCACCTAAGTGTGAATCACCATCTTCATCACCTATCGGTGTTTCCATGGAGATAGGTTCCTTTGCGATCTTAAGAATTTTACGAATTTTGTCTTCTGGTAAACCCATTTTTTTACTGAGATCTTCGGGTGAAGGTTCCTTGCCCGTTGCTTGTAATATTTGACGTGAAATACGGTTCAATTTATTAATTGTTTCGATCATGTGCACAGGGATACGAATTGTTCGTGCTTGATCGGCAATGGAACGTGTGATGGCTTGCCGTATCCACCAAGTTGCATACGTTGAAAATTTATAGCCGCGGCGATATTCAAATTTATCGACGGCTTTCATTAAACCAATATTACCTTCTTGGATTAAATCCAGAAATTGTAAACCACGGTTGGTGTATTTTTTTGCGATAGAAATAACCAACCGCAGATTGGCTTCGACCATTTCTTTTTTGGCACGTCGGGCTTTGGCTTCTCCTGCTGACATTTGACGATTGATTTCCTTGATTTCAGCTATCGTCATGCCAATGGTTTTTTCTAATTCACGTAACTTGTTTTGTGCAGCTGTAACTGGAATCTGTAAAGCTTTTAAGGCTTGCGAATAAGCTTTTTTAGCATTGATATGTTTTTTGAGAAAGTTTTCATTAGTTTCATTTTTAGGAAAGGTACTAATAAAAAGTTGGCGTGGCATCTTGGCTTCATTAATACATAAACGCATGATAGCACGTTCTTGAATGCGAACTTTATCCAATAGATCGCGCATTTTACGCGTCAATTTATCAAGTTGGCGTGGAATTAATTTAAATTTTGTACAGGCATCAGCTAATAGGGCAGCTTGTTTTCAGGTTTTTTTGTCGTGACGACCGTGTTTTTTTTGCGCGGTCATATAAGCGTCGTAAAGTGTTTTTAATTCAGCAAAACGCGTATGGGCCAATTCTGGATCGGGCCCACCATCCAGTTCACCAAATCCTTCATCATCATCGTTTGCGCCGGCTTTAGATTTGTCATCGCTATCATCATCCGCCTCTTTGTCATCGATATTCTTTTCTTCACTAAAACCTTCATCGTCAGCTTCAACGTCAGCCGGAAGATTTTTTCCTGGTGGTAATTCAAGTGGGATGGAGAGTTCTTCTAGATCAAGAAATCCACTAATAATATCATTTAAACGGATTTCTTGTTGTTCATAACGCGCGTAATCGCTCAGTATATCGGAAATATTTTCTGGATATTGAGTGAGTGCACTGAGTATGGCTTGCAAGCCTTCTTCAATACGTTTAGCCAGTTTAATTTCGCCTTCACGAGTGAGCAGTTCTACAGTGCCCATTTCACGCATGTACATGCGTACCGGATCAGTTGTTCGTCCTAATTCAGAGGAGATATTACCTAAAATATTGGTATTTTCTGAGCTGGTTTCTTCTTCCGAAGAGTTGTTGGCGATACTCGAAGACAATAAAGTTTCCATGTCGGGCGGAACTTCATAAACAGGTATGCCGATATCATTGAGCATCAAGATAATTTCATCTAGTTGCAGTTGCTCTTGTTCAGCTTCAGAGATAATATCTTCTAAAAGATGGTCATTGATTTCAGCATAAGTGACAAATCCCTGCTTTTTACCGTGTGCAATAAGCTCTCGTAAACGGGATTGTTGTTGTTCGAAATCCATAGCTGCGTTTGACCTCTTGGGAAAGTAGTGATTTTATTATATACCTAATTAAAGATAAACCTATAAACCTTTAATGTGGAAAAGGCAAGCCCTTTAAGACAAAAAATATGCTAATACTCAGTTTAGGTACAAACTTAGGCGATAGTTTAAATAACATACGCTCGGCGCTGCAATTATTACAAAAATCACAGAAGATTGCACCTTTACAAATTTCTCCTCTTTATAGCTCTTCCGCATTACTTCCTGCTTATGCACCGGTGGCATGGAATAGACCTTTTTTAAATGTAGCGGTTCTTTGTGAAACGGATTTGTCTCCATTAGAGGTATTAAAGCTTATTAAGCAGATGGAACGGCAGCTGGGTAGAGAAGAAAGCCAACGTTGGGCGCCACGAATTATCGATATTGATATCTTAGCCTGGGATAACTGTGTGATTGATGAAATTGGTCTACAAATACCCCATACCGAACTATTATCTAGGCCTTTTGCTTTATGGCCATTGCTGGATTTATGGCCAGATTGGCAACATCCCATTTCTGACTTTGCTGATATCCTACAACGTTGGGGATCTCGGTATGTGGGCGATAAAGCGCCGTGTAATACCAAACAACTTCCTCATCGGATAGAAGGAAGCGCACTCGTGGGTGTGTTAAATGTAACATGCGATTCTTTTTCAGATGGCGGGAAGTTTATAACGGTAGCTAACGCATTAGCCCAAGCTGAAAGATTAGTACGTGAAGGGGCAGAGGTTTTAGATATCGGTGCTGAATCAACTCGGCCGGGAGCGATACCAGTTGATCCCGAAACCGAATGGCTGTTGTTAAAACCGGTGTTAACTGCATTAAAAGAGCAATATAAACAATGGGCGTTTAAACCAAAGATTAGTATCGATACACGACATTTTCTGGTAGCAGAAAGAGCGATGCAGTTGGGTATTGACTGGATTAATGACGTCAGCGGTTTTATTGATCCCAATATGCGCAGATTAGCCGTCGGTAGTCCAATAAAATGTGTTGTTATGCACAATCTCGGTGTTCCTGCGCAGAAAGATAGCGTATTAGCGCCTTATCCTAATATCTGCGAGCAACTATTGAATTGGACCGAACAGCGTTTCGATGAATTACTGGACGGAGGAATTGATGCAAATCAATTAATTTTTGATGTGGGCATCGGTTTTGGTAAAACATCACAACAATCTATTTTTTTATTGAAAAATATTAAGCAATTTCGACGTTTAAATTGTCCTTTGTTGGTAGGTCATTCAAGAAAATCTTTTCTAAACTTGATAACAGAAAAACCTTTTCCAGACAGAGATTTTGAAACCGCGATGGTGTCTTATCAGTTAGCCGCACAGGGCGTCGATTATTTGCGTGTCCATAACGTCGGATTAAATGCAAAGGCTATTGCTATGGCAACGCAGCTCATTTCGCCCAACGAAGAGTTAGTCACCATATAAGCAGGCAGAGAAAATCTTGAATTGCTATACTCACAGCAATTGGATTTTTGGCAGCGCTGCGATAACGAGCAACTGCAATGTATTAATATACTTGAGGATTGCGAGTTGAGCAGCAACACAGGCA
>CASFML010000141.1 GCA_949295795.1 uncultured Gammaproteobacteria bacterium
CAAAGAAGAGTTTTCAAACTTTATGCAGCAGATGGCCCAACAGATTCAACAAAGCCAAATGCCAACGCCTTCAACAGCAGCAAGCCCAGTCACGCTCCCATCACCTGTACAGGTACAATTTTAATGCAAGATAAACTCATTCAATTACTTAAAAAGGATCACATTAATAAAGATCAATACGATTTATTTCTATTATTTGAACAAGGACCAGGACATGAGTTTCTTAAAAAACAATTATTTCACAGTGCTATGGAAGAAACATTAGTACCCACTGAATCAGGTTTTGCTTGGATGGATGGTCGTCGTTCTGTATGGCGCGATATTCAGCATACCTTAACCCATATTAATCAATTGCTAGAAGGAGAAAACGATGAGTGAAATCACCGAAGAATTACCCGTGGAAGAACAACCGAAACTCTATGCGGGTAAATATAAAAGCGTTGAGGAGCTTGAAAAAGCCTATAAAAACAGTGCCAAGGTTTTTAATGACAACAAAGCATTACAAGAGAGGTTAAAAAACTATGAAGTACCTGAAAGTTATCATTTGCCAGATGTATCTCTACCTGAAACAATGTGTCAGGAAATTGAAGGACTGGCTAAAGCCGCGAATTTAAGTCAAGAGCAATTTAATAAAACGTTGCTTGCGATGGCCGATCAACAAAAGCAATATCAAACCCAGTTAGAGAATAAGAAAAAGACACTGGGAGATAAGTTCAATATTGTTCAAGATTATGTGACTAAAAATTATCCTACTTCTTTGCAGCCAACGGTTTTAAATACATTGATTGGGGATGAGAATGCAATGACTGAAGCCTTAAAGCATCGGGATCAATTATTGAATAGCCAAGTGCCGGGTTTAAGTAATCAACAAGCGAATCAATCTGATTCTTATGATGCTCAACAAGTCATGCTAAAGACGGCTAAAGAATATGAAAGAAATCCTAATGCTAAAAATAGAGAAAAGTTAATAAACCTCGCCCAAGAAGTTGCTGAAGCGAGGTTGAAAATCAACGTTTAAGGATATTTACATAAGGAGAATCTTTATAATCTTTTAAATTATTGATAAGTGCTTTTTTAGTCATAGGAGAAAGCTTTAAATTAGGGATTTTTTTGAAAATATTGTGGCTGGTTAAAACTAGCGGAATAGTAGGTGAATTTCGTAAACTTTCTGCTAATTGTTTTTTGGTGGCGCTTAAAATTGCATAAAACTCTTTATAATCTAAATAATTTTCTTTCTGAGCTTTTTCTAATAACTGTTTGTGGGCAATAAAGTCTTTTTTAGTTTTAATTTCGGTATTTTCTAAAAGCATTTCATATAAATCAGATAAATTTACATCAAAACAATCTGAAGCGCCGGATATGAATTCAAAAAGATCTGATTCGAAAAACCACTTTATATTTTCAATGGAAATAGAGTCTGCACTAAATATTTCATTCAATTTTCCTAAGTCATCAAAATAAATATCATAAAAATCATCATATTGACCTTCCTGATTAGGTATTTTACTTTCTTGTAAGTCCTGTTCCATTAAAGCCAATGAAATAAGAATGTTACGACGTTGTTTCAACGCCATTTCTTCCGCTGGAAAATAATTTATTTCAGAAAGAACCATTTCAATGATTTCAAAATTATCAATCTTCCTTGCTAATGCCGTCAAAAATATTGGATCGGCATAAAGTTTAAATTGACGGTAAAATGGGTTGTCTTTTAATTCTTTAATAATTTTTTGGAAAAGTTTAGGAGAAATAGGAGAGTTAAAAATTTTTTTTAAATCTTCAAATGCCTGGAGTAATTCTTGTTTATTGGGGAAATCTCCAAATGAAAGCAATTTTACTACTTGGTTAAGCTTAATCATTACTTTTTTCATGAAAAACCTGCTTTATAAATAATTATTTTTATAATAATCTTACATTCTTAAAATTTTATTAAGAAAAACCTACTAGATAATGTGTCTTGTTCTGTTTTGTGAGACAATTAATAATGACTTTATCGACTTAAGCGTATTAAGCAAAACTCCCTTTAAATCTTTAAGTCGATGGGCTTATCAGCCCCTTTCCTGGGCAACCTGATAAATGAAATTCTTTTGTTTATCAGGTTGTTTTTATGTCAGAAATTAATTTTGAAACCGCATCGCAACTGTTTGAAACCCAAGTCACCTTACAATATCAAAATCGTTTAAAACTCCAAGATACCATCGAAGAACGCCATGGTTTACGTGGAACACATCTGAATATTCCGATGTCAGATTTGGTGGAGATGAATCAAACCAATTTTTCACCCACCGATATTTATGTGACTCCGGTTAATGAAACCAATATACAAGTTCCAACCAATGATTATCATTTAAAAACGGTTATCGGAGGTGGTGAAAAAACACTCTATAACTTCGATAAGATCTTGGATCATTCTAAACTGCATGGTTTAGCGGCGGCTCGTTTAACGGATTATATCAAGATTAATGCCATTTTCAGTGATCCAGATTTTATTGCAGGAAAGATTCATACGATTCCCGTCAATGTCGGTGTGAATACTGGAATCAATGAAGAAAAGTATGCCTTAGCTATTTCCTATTTAGAAAGCCAGAGTGTAGATGTGCATGATCTTCAGGTGAGCACCTGGGTTCCTGCTTTATTAAAACCCTCGCTCTATGGCGATAAACAAGTCACCAACTTTTTCTACAACGATGTTAAACCATTAACTAATAACAAAGTTAAGGTTTATTTAGACATTGATTTTAGATTCTTAGGTGAAAACGGAATCAATAGTATTCCTCGGGTTGCAGATGATAAAGCGGCCTTTAAATATTTAGTGCCGGTCGTACATCGAGATGCGATCATTCAAGGGTATAACCGCACTATTTCAACTAGCATTACCTGGCTTCCCCATCAAGATCGTTGGGAATTACTCACGTCTTTAACAACCGGCGCCAAGATCATTCAGCCGCGAGGCATTGCATTGATCACGGCGGA
Organism: uncultured Gammaproteobacteria bacterium; assembly: GCA_949295795.1. Lineage (GTDB taxonomy): Bacteria > Pseudomonadota > Gammaproteobacteria > Diplorickettsiales > Diplorickettsiaceae > Aquirickettsiella. The sequence continues at coordinate 2,971 of CASFML010000141.1, forward strand.
TCTTAACTACACAAAAAATTAAGGATCCTTATGAGTTTATTCCTTTTTGAAACATTCACCCCTTTAAATGGCGGATTATTAGGGTCTGCGCCGGCCATCTTTGCTGCTAGTACGACCGATGATGAAGCGGCTTTAACAAAACCGGGTTATATCAATGATTTGTATGAGCGAAAACAAGTTAAAGAACTGGATTGGATATTTATCAATTATGCCAATAAGCAAAGTAATTTATTTCTAGTAAAGAATATTGCTAAAGAAAAGGATCCTCCTTCCATTCAACTCGTCAAGATGATTGATTCCAAACCGCCTACTCCTCCTCCACACTAATATGCCTTTATCGCTGTCAAAGTTAACTTTAATTAATCAAGCTTTATTGGAATTAGGGTTATTATCCGTTGCAACAGTGAATGAAAGTGATGCGGCTAAATTTATTGCCGCAAAATTAGATAATTTATTACCCAATCTATTATTAACAACCCATTGGCATTTTGCCATGAAGTATCGAGAGGATAATACACCCATCACACAAAACTTTTCGCCCGATTATCCTTATACCTACCAATTACCTTATGATTTTGGTCGATTCTTTCATTGTGGATCGCAGTGTGTTGATTATCAATTAGTCGATGGTTATCTATTGAGTCATAGTAAACCTATTGCGTATTACTATACCGTTAATTCCATTGATTATGCGGTGATGCCCACTTATTTTGCACGGGCATTGGCTTTATATGCTGCAGCCGATAGTGCCATTGCGCTGACTCAAAATGTTCAATTAGCGCATTTATTAGAAAGCAAGTACCAACAAGAAAAAATGAATGCCTTATTGTTAGAGAGCATGGAGCAAGGAATAAAGAACGCTCCGCACAATGATTTTGACAGAATGAGGTTTGTGTAATGGAACTCATTCGTCAAACGATGTTTAGTAGCGGTGAGGTTGATGCGGTGAATTATCATCGCACTGACTTTAAAGACTATTTAACCGCAGCCCAATCCTTATTAAATGTTGAAGTGGGTACCACGGGTTTAGCTAGGAAAAGAAAAGGCACTCAATTTCTCATTCAAGCACAAAAGAGCGATCCCAATTCTAAATTGTATGGCTTTCAGGATAAAAACGAGCAATTTTATTGTCTCATCAGTGGTGATCATCGCATGGACATTTATGCGATTAAGCAAGGAAGCACGCCTGAACTTCAATTTTTACAAACCCTAACAACACCGTACGCTTCTTCAGAACTGAATGATTTGGATTACACCAATGACAATGATTCACTTATTTTTGCTCATCCTGATTATCCTCCATCACGTATTACCATAACTGATTATAAAACTTTATCCTTTGCCTATGAAGTCCTTAACCTTTATCCCTTGCCAGCGTATGACTTTGGCGATGTGATTTACAACCGAGGCAATGCTGCTGTCATAGGGGATGCACATTATATTTCACTGACTTTAACGGATTCTCCTGGTTTTAATAATGATTGGGTAGGCGGTCAAATCATAGGAGGAGGCACCAGTGATGTTTCACCTTTGGGCTATGCCATCATCACGGAAGTGAGTTATCAAGGAAACACCGCCGTCCTTTCAGGAAAAGTACAGATCCCTTTTTTAATTAATGGTGCTTCCACTTCAGCAACTCAATATTCAGTCAGAAAACCTACTTTCTCGCCGAGTATGGGTTATCCCAGCAAGGTAATTTATTTTCAAAATAGACTTTGGTTTGCACGAACTAAGACGCTGAACAATACGATCTTTGGTTCTAAAATTAATCAACCAGTTAATTTTGATGTGGGAACCGGTCAAGATACCGATGCGATTATTTACACACTAGGGCAAAGTGATTCGGGTGGTATTGTTTGGATGAATGGTGGTAAGGAACTCGAGGTTTATACGTTTGTAGCGCCGCAAGAACAAAACATCGGATTAACCCCTAGTACCTTTTCAATACGTCAACAGTCAGCTTTTGGTGTATCCGATAAGTTAAAGCCTATTAGTTATTTAAATGATAGTTATTATGTTAATAAAACCGGCAATGCCATTATTAATTTTCGCTTTCAAGGTATTGATCAAAGTTATTTAGCAAGCAATGTCAGTCAAACCTCGAGTCACCTCGTTAAAAATCCCGTTAAAGCGGTGTTACTACGCGGTACCGAACAATCACAAGATAATTTTATTTATTTTTTGAATCCTGATCATACGATTACCACCTTTCAATTCGCCCATGAAATTAACTTAGCGGCCTTAACGCCTTTTTCAGCACAAAAGCAAATAAAAATCCAAGATATGATCGCCATCAATAATACGATCTATCTCTTAAAAGAGTACGCCAATAGCCAACAGGTGGTTTTAGAAAAGTTAGTCTCTGATATTAAATTAGATGGTTTTGAAGAAAAGAGACTAGAAGAACACGGAACCATCGATGGCTTAGAACGTTTTGAAGGCTTGGATGTACAAGTACTTTTCAACCAAGAAGATTATGGTATTTACCCTGTTAAACAAGGGAATATTCAAGTCCATAATCCTGAAAAAAAAGCCGGCACCTGTTTCATTGGTCTACTTTATCCGATTGAAATTAGACCGATGTACTTTTATGGGGAGCCTCAACATGCGGACTTGATGAAAAACATTACCAAGATTTATGTTGAATATTACGGATCACTTAATTTCTATATTAATGATCAGCTGGTTAATTATCAGATCTTTTTAAATATTCAAAAAGGCGATGAATTACATCCAAGCTCGGGTACCGCGATCATTTCTCCTGTTTTTGGTTGGAGTCGACATAAAACCTTCTCAATTACTCAACACGCCCCATTTGACTTACAGATTACTTCGATTGCCTATCAAATCAATACTACGATGATTTAGGAGCTTTATGCCCCAAGCGAGTTTACTCATATTAGCCACTGCCGCTGCCATGGAGGTCGGTGA
>CASFML010000142.1 GCA_949295795.1 uncultured Gammaproteobacteria bacterium
ACCCGCTATGCAAAAGGAATGCAAAAATACCTTGAAATAAATAGGATTTAATAAATCTTGATAATTTTGTAGTGAAAATTGCCAGCGAAAAAGATGTACGGGATCATTTTTAAGAAAACTGGTTATCAATACCAATAATGTGGGTAGTAACGCAAAGAGTGACAACCACAACCAAACCAGACTGATAGTACTACCTTTAAAGAGACGATCAATTTTCATCAGGCAAAATGACCTCCCATCCCGGTATCCAATGCACCCAAACCGATTCACCGCTATGAAAGTCTAATTTTTCATCATCTTCATTAAAAAATTGCGTCGCAGCCAACAAATTTTGACTTTGTAAGCGCACCATCAGATCGACGGTTGAACCTTTATAAATAACTTGCTCCACGACACCGGGGAACATTTGCGAGGTATCGGTCACTTCAGCCGGCGACCAAACCTCTAGATCCTCGGGTCTCACTAAGGTATAAACCTTTTGATTCTTAGAAAAATGATGTCGATTTTTTAAGGTAAACTCTTTCCCTTCGATGATGGCATGAAAGACATCGTCATCAGCCGAAATAATTTGCGTTTCAAAAATATTGACTTCACCGATAAAACGAGCCACGCGTAAACTGTGCGGTTCTTCATAGACTTCGCGCGGTGTACCGATTTGTTCGATTCGTCCTTCATGCATCACCACCACCCGATCCGACATTGACAAGGCTTCTTCTTGATCATGCGTGACAAAAATAAACGTGATACCTAATTGCGTTTGCAATTGTTTGAGTTCGAGCTGCATGGTTTTGCGTAATCGATAGTCTAGAGAACTTAATGGTTCATCCAATAGTAATATACTCGGCTTATTCACGACCGCTCGAGCAATCGCCACACGCTGTTGCTGGCCACCGCTTAACTGCGAAGGTTTCCGTTCACTTAAGTGAGATAACTTCACCATATTTAAGGCATCATTAACCTGCTGTTTAATCTCCGTTTTTGACAAACCTCCTTTGCAGCGCAATCCAAACGCAATATTGTCAAACACATTTAAATGCGGAAATAAAGCATAGCTTTGAAAGACGGTATTAACATGACGCGCTTGGGGTGATAAGCCTTTGACATCGATACCATTAATACAAATAACGCCCGCATCAGGCTGCTCAAAGCCGGAAATTAATCGCAATAAGGTTGTCTTTCCGCAACCACTTGGGCCGAGCAAGGTTAAAAATTCACCATGCCTCACTTCGACGTTAATATCTTCTAATACATCTTCTCCATCGAAGCGTTTAGTGACTCCTTTGAGTTCAAGAACATTGCCGTTCATTACACAGGTAACCTCACTTTCTGCTAAATACGCTTTACACTCGACATGGTCGGCATTGCCGTTCGTCGCAACCTGATGTGCTCGAATACATTCTGGTTACTCATCCCGCAGCCGCTTGCTAAAGAGTCAATGGCTGTGAGTATAAGACTAAAATTGCAAGGGATTATGCAATAGAGCTTCAGTAAAACCAAGTATTTTATTAATTTTTAGATTCTACTTCTTGAAGTATGGACGGTATTTTAAAAAATTCATTTTCTGCTGGAGGCAATGCAAATTTTTCTGGATAAAACACCTGGGTTAGATAGAGACCACTCGCAGAGGCTGTCACATCAGCGGCTTTACGATCTTGCGCCAATAAAACCGCTTTAGCCCAGTCGATGGGTTTTCTTTCTGCCCCTATCGTCATTAATACGGCACTGATATTCCGCACCATGTGATGTAAAAAGGCATTAGCTTGTATATCAATGATGACATAGCATCCCTGCCGTTTTATTTTAATATGTTGCACTTCCCGGCATGCACTCCTCGCCTGACAACTGGCAGCTCGAAATGAACTAAAATTATGCTCACCGATGAGAGACTGCGCCGCCAATTGCATGGCAGTTTCATTTAAAGGCGCATAACAGTGACTGGTATATTGATTCCATAATGCATTTTTTAATCGATGATTATAAATAATATAATGATAACGTCGTGCGAGTGCTGAAAATCGCGCATGAAACGTGTTATCCATTTCTTGCACCCAATTAATTCGAATATCAACGGGTAAGTGACTATTACAACCCAGCAACCAAGCATGTTGAGAACGCTGTGCAGTTGTATCAAAATGCACGACCTGAGCAATGGCATGGACACCTTTATCG